>DATLMQ010000201.1:0-3082 GCA_035537215.1 Acidobacteriaceae bacterium | reverse complement strand
CCCAATCGCCTCGTGCCGCCGGATATCTGTAAACGTCGTCCCCGCCCCGAGGTAGATCGCATCCTGCTCGGCACGGATAAAGCGCAGCTCCCGCAGATGTTGAATCGACAGTAACGAGCGTTGCGCGAGCCGTCCCGTGTTGAGCGCCACCATCAGCTCTGTTCCACCGGCCAGCACTGCATGTCGGCCCGGCTCTTCCGCCAGCCGGGTCAGCACTGCCTGGAGAGAAGGTGGAGCTGTCAGCTCGTACGCTGCGGCATCAGAGCGCATGCAGCGCCTCGGCGGCTGTCTGCACGGCTTCGAAGATGCGCATATATCCCGTGCAACGGCACAGATTACCCGCCAGCCCTTCCTGGATCTGCTCGGGCGTAGGATTCGGATACTTGTTGAGCAGATGTTGTGTGGCCAGGATCATCCCCGGCGTGCAGATGCCGCACTGCGCTCCCCCGCACTCCAGAAAGCACTGCTGCACGGGATGCAGATGTCCTTCGGTCGAGACGCCCTCTATCGTGCACAGCGTCGCTCCCTGGGCCTGCAGCGCCGGCACAAGGCACGAGTTTACGAGCTCGCCATTCATCAGCACAGCGCACGCGCCGCACTCGCCTTCGCCACACCCCTCCTTCGTCCCCGTAAGCTGCAGATCCTCCCGCAGCACATCCAGCAGCCGCTTCATCGGCGGCACCTCCACGCTGTTTGACTGCCCGTTGATCGTGAACTGAACGGTGGCCTTCACGCGGTCACCTCCGGTGCTTCCACGCGCGTGTCGCGATCGATCTCCGGATTCAGATCTTCGCTCCCTCCATGCGGCTCGGTGAACGCCGTGAAGCGCTCGAAGATGTCCTCAGGCAACAGCGGGATCGAATCGAAGCTGACGCCCGTAGCGTTCTGGATGGCATTGAGGATCGCCGGCGCCGGTCCGTCCATCGGCAGTTCGCCGATGCCCTTCGCCCCCCCGGGCCCATGCACGCTCGGCACCTCTTCGAAGTGCACGTGAATCTCCGGAAGGTCGGCGCTGGTAGGCATGATGTAGTTCGTCATCTGATTGTTCATCATGCGGCCATCCTTCCACACACACTTCTCGTAGAGCGCATATCCAATGCCTTGCGCCACGCCGCCTTCTACCTGCCCCTTCGCAAGTACCGGATGCATCACCTTGCCAATCTCCTGCAGCGCATCGAACCGCGTGACCGTGGCCGTGTATGTGTTCATGTCCACCGCGACCTCCGCCACATAGACGGCCCACGCATAAGCCGGATACGCATCGCCGCGATACAGCTCGTCATCCCAGTGCACCGGTTTCACTGGCTCATAGTGAACCGAGTTCCGCAGCGCGCCGTGCTCCTGCAGGTAGCGGAGCGCCGCCTCGGTGAACTGCTCGCAGGTGTGATCGGCTGGAAGACCCGCATGTGCGCGCAGCGTCTCCAGCATCTGCGTGCTGGCGCGCTCTACCAGCTTGCCAATGATCATCGCTGTACGGCTCGCCACAGTCGGTCCCGAGTTCGGAACCAGGCTCGTATCAGGCTGCGCGATGGCAACGCTCTCATACGGCACTCGCAGCGTCTGCGCCGCCACCTGGCACAGGATTGTATTTGTTCCCTGACCGAACTCGGTCGACGAGACCAGAACCCGCGGACGTCCATCATCCAGCAGATCCATCTCGACGTGTGAATTCAAACGCCGCTCGCCCGACCCGGTAAACCCAGCGCCATGCATGAACGTCGCAAAGCCCACACCGCGCTTGATCGGAGAACTCCGGTTCTCCTCCGCAAACCGCGCCAGCTTCTCGTAATACCCACTTTCTTCGAGAGCCCACGTCAGCAGATGCTGCATGTCGACAGGCTCGGTGAGCGGCTGCCCCGTTGCCGTGCAGTCGCCCGTCGCCAGAAAGTTACGCCGCCGAACCTCCTCCGGCGTCAACCCGAGTACATGCGCGATCCTGTCCATGTGGCGCTCCATCGCGAACAGCGACTGCGGTGCCCCAAAGCCCCGAAACGCTCCATGCGGCGGCAGATTCGTAGCCATCGCCTTCGAGCGCACCCGCAGAAAGGGCCACTTGTACGGCCCGGGAGCATGGATGGTAGCCCGGGAGAGCACGACCGGTGACAGCGTGGAGTACGCTCCTCCATCCAGCGCAATCTCGATCTCTCCGCCCAACAGCTCGCCGTCCTTCGAGACCGCGGTGCGATGGCGGGTGCGCGACGGATGCCGCTTGGTCGTGGCCGCCATATCCTCCGCGCGGTCGTAAACCATCTTCACCGGATGTCCGCACTTCATCGCCAGCAGCGCAGCATGCGATCCAATGACGGAAGGGAAGTCTTCCTTGCCACCAAACGCGCCTCCGGTCTCGGTCTGGATGACGCGGCACCTCTCCTCGGGCAGGTTGAAGACCAGCGTCAGCGCATGCACCAGGTAGTACGGACACTGCATCGACCCGCGCACACACACGCTCACCACGTGGCCCGCCGCATCCTTCTCGCACTCGGCGATGACCCCATTCGGCTCGATATACAGCTGCTCCTGCGCACCTGTGTGGTACTCGCCTTCAACGATGAAGTCGGCCCGCTCGAATGCGTCCGCAAGTCCGTCTTCGGTCGCCTTCGCCTCGCCCGAGTACATCTGATACTGCCTGAAGCAGTTCGCCGTGCCGTTGTGCCCGGTGCCCTCCCACACAAAGCGCTCCGCGTCGTTATTTGCAACGGCGGCTTCAGACTCCTCGATCGTAAACACGCCCGGCAACTCGTCATACTCAACCTGCACGCCTGCCAGTCCGGCCAGCAGAGCCGTCTTGTCGGGGTGTGCAAGCAGCAGAATCGGCTCCTCGGGGTGATTCACCTCCGCCGCTGCCAGGCAGGGATGATCCTTGGTGAGGTGAACGATCGTATTTTCGCCCGGTATGTCTGCCGCGCGCACGACGGCGAACTCGCTCCAGTCGATCTTGGCAGAAAGCCGTATGGAGCGGATACGTCCGCGCGCGATCGCCGACCGCACCGTCGCTCCATGCCACATCCCGGGAAGACTCAGATCATCGACATACTGCGCGTGGCCGAGCACCTTGGCGCGGCCCTCCTTGCGCAATGGCGAG
>DATLMQ010000200.1:0-3719 GCA_035537215.1 Acidobacteriaceae bacterium | reverse complement strand
GTATGTGGCGCTGTCGAACCGGGATGCGGTGGCGGCGGTTCGGGTGAGCGGGAAGCATGGGCGGGCAGAGCTGACGGTGGCGGGGTACTTCGATACGCGGTTGCCGGGGCAGAGCTGCTTTGGCGCGGAGCCGAATGCGCTGGCGGAGAACGCGGACGGATCGCGCCTGTATGCGGCCAACCTCGGGTCCGACGCGGTGGCGGTGATCGACCCACGGCATCCGAAGCCGCTGAACGAGAAGCACGCGATGGCGGAGCCGGTGGGGTTTGTGCCGACGGAGCTGATGCCGACGGCGCTGGTCTCGGCCGGAGGGACGCTGTACATCGCAACCGACAAGGGCAAGGGAACGGGGCCCAACGACAGGCCCCAGCCGCAGGTGCCGACGAGCAAAGGGATCAAGTCGCTGCAGGGGGCGTTTACGTATGCGCCGACGCTGCTGTATGGATCGATCGCCTCGGTGCCGGAGAGCGAGATCGAGCGGGATCTGCGGGCGTCGACGGAGACGGTGCTGGAGAGCAATCGCATGAAGGCGGCGGAGGAGACGATCCGCTTTGCGAGTGGGCGCAATCCGATCCGGCATGTGATCTACATCCTGCGGGAGAATCGGACGTACGACCAGGTGCTGGGGGATCTGCAGCGGGACGGGGCGGCGGTGGGCAATGGGGATCCGGCGCTGACGATGTATGGGGCTGCGGTGACGCCGAACCAGCACAAGCTGGCGCTGCAGTTTGGGGTGCTGGACAACTTCTTCGACTCCGGAGAGGTGTCGGGGGATGGGCATGTGTGGTCGACGGCGGGGATTGGAACGGATTACCTGGAGAAGACGTGGCAGCAGAACTACCGGGCCGATCAGCGGACGTATGACTACGAAGGGATGGTGGCGGACGGGTTTCCGCTGCTGCAGCACATCCCGGATGTGAACGAGCCGGCGAGCCGCTATCTCTGGAGCAACTTCGCGGCGCATGGGAAGACGATTTACCACTTCGGCGAGTATGTGTCGTCGATTTTCTGCGGTGACCACAACGATGTGGTGCGGGCGCGGGCGCGGGTGCAGGATCCGCGGCAGGGGGCGATGTCAGGAGGGGAGGGGGTGTGCCGCTCGACGGCGATTCGGCCGGGGGAGGCGCTGCCGGCGGAGTGGGGAGGGGGAAAGAACCTGTGGCCGTGGTCGATTCCGCGGCTGAAGGAGGATATTGCGACCAAGCCGGAGCTGGTGGGGCACTTCGCTCCGGAGTCGCCGAACTTCAACCTCCGGATTCCGGACCAGGTCCGGGTGCAGGTGTTTCTGCGGCACCTGGAGCAGTGGAAGCGGGACCGGGCGGCGGGGCATGACACGATGCCGAACTACATTCTGCTGCGGCTGCCGAACGATCACACGGAGGGCACCAAGGTGGGTGCACCGACGCCGCGGGCCTCGGTGGCGGATAACGACCTGGCGATCGGGCGGGCGGTGGAGGCGGTCTCGCACTCGGCGTTCTGGGACGATACGGCGTTCTTTGTCCTCGAGGACGATGCGCAGGACGGGGCGGATCATGTGGATGCGCATCGGTCGGTGGCGCTGGTGATCAGCAAGTATGCGCCGCATCCGAAGGACGGAGAGCGGGCGGTGGTGGACAGCCGGTTCTACTCGACCGTGAGTGTGCTGCGCACGATGGAGACCCTGCTGGGTGTGCCGCCCATGAACAACAACGATGCGTTCGCGTCGCTGATCTCCAGCCTGTTTACGGGACCGGGAGACCAGCCGGCGTATGACGCGGATGCGAGCAATCGCAAAAACGGGCTGATCTACACGGCGAACAAGGCCGGGGCTCCGGGGGCGGCTGATTCGGCCAAGATGAACTTCCGGGATGCGGACCGGGCGGACACGTACAAGCTGAACTTGATTCTGTGGCAGGACGCACGGGGGGCGGAGCCTCCGCCGGCGATGCTGCTGGAGAAGCACCCGCGCAAGAAGGATGACGACGACTAGCGGGGTGTGGTTCGGGAGGGTACCCCCTACCCCCCCGTCAAATGGTGCTAAAGTCTCTGTTTTGTTATAGATGAGACTGCGCGTTTTGTGCAAAGTCTTCAAGACAAAGGACTTACAGGCAAAGTCTTCAGGACAAAAGACTTACGGGGCAAAGCCTTGGATAGCGCGGGGGTTTGGATTCGCGCTGGGCGGCGGCGGCCGGGAAAGAGCGGGTCGCGATCAGGGTGCCAGTTGGCCAGGGTGCCAGTTGGCCAGGGTGCCCGTTCGGCAAGTTGGCGGCGGTAGAGGGGGGCTGTGGATGGCGGTTGAGGTGGACCCGAATGCGGGGATCTCTCCACTGCGGCGCTGTGCGCCTTCGGTCGAGATGACGGTGGTGGTGAGGGGAGCTTTCCTGTCGTGGAGAGGCGTCCGCTTCTGCGTGGGGAGGCTCTACTTCTATTGTAGGGAGCCGGCGGGAATTCATGTGCAACCGGATGTGCGGTGGGATGTGGGGGTTGCGGCGGCTGGGGGTTGACAGCCCGCGGCGACGCGAGGCTTAGCGGAGGAGACGCTGAGCCGGGTGGAACGGGCTTAGGGGAAGAAGACGCTGGGCCGGGCGGGGCAGGAGCTTAGGGGAGGAAGACGCTGAGCCGGGTGGGACGGGGGCTTAGCGGAGGAAGACGCTGAGCTCTGCGGCGGCGGCGCGGAGGTGGGGGAGGAAGCGGGTCTGCATGTCGAGCATGGGCATGCGGGGGGCGTGGCCGCTGAGGTTGACGGTGGCGACGACGCGGCCGTTGGGGGCGTGGACGGGAACGGCGATGGAGCGGAGACCGACTTCGAGCTCCTGGTCGCAGAGGGCGTAGCCGTTGCGGCGAACGTTGCGGAGGGCGAGGCGGAGCTTGTCGACAGAGGTGATGGTCTTGGGGGTGAACTGGGTCATGGTGACGCGGGCGAGGTACTGCTCGAGCTGATCCTGGGGAAGGTAGGCGAGCAGGACGCGGCCCATGCTGGTGCAGAAGGCGGGAAGGCGGGAGCCGATGTGGAGATCGACGGCCATGACGCGGGTGACGGTGGTGCGGGCGATGTAGACGATGTCTTCGCCGTCGAGGGTGGCGACGGAGAAGCTTTCGCCGAGCTGGGCGGACATGCGCTCGAGGATGGGCTGGGCGGCGTTGGCGAGGGTGCTGGAGGCGGTGTAGGTGTTGGCCAGCGTCAGCATTTTGGGACGGAGCGAGTAGCGCTGGGCTTCATCCGCGCCGGCGAAGCCGAGCTTGCAGAGGGTGTAGAGGCAGCGGCGGACGGCGGCGCGGGAGAGGCCGGTGCGCAGGCTGAGCTGCGAGATGGTCATCTGCGGCATTTGCGGCGTGAAGGCCTGGATGACGACGAGGCCGCGGGCGAGCGAGGCCATGAAATTAGGGTCGCCGGCATAGATCTCGAGCGCGACGGCCGGGGAGACCTTGATTTTGCCGACCACCGGGCCAGCTGCGGGGATTGCGGGGGGGGCGGGGAGCGTGGAGGTACTCATAATCTGGCGAGCGGACGATATGCGCTCTGTAACAACGATAAACGCACACGAGGTAAGCACGCAAGAAAGGCTCCGCGAGGGAGCCCTTCCCGGGGTTTGTGAGGCCGGCTAGCGGCTGGCGCGGAGGCGGTGGATGAGGTTGTTGGTGGAGGTGTCGTGGGTGAGCTGGGGGGCGGAGGGGGATTCGAGCTCGCCGAGGATGCGGGTGGCGAGGACCTTGCCGAGCTCGACGCCCCACTGGTCGAA
>DATLMQ010000199.1:0-2054 GCA_035537215.1 Acidobacteriaceae bacterium | reverse complement strand
GTCACCACCGTGCTGTTGGCCGCCGCTCCGCTCCCCGTCGTCACGTGCACAATGCCCGAGCCATCGGACGGGGCGTTGTTGTTCCCCGTCTCAAAGCTCGCCATCGCGCCATTGCCCGCACCCGCACCGGCCGCCAGGTTTGGCTGGCCTGAGGTGCTTACAAGGTGCGTCGCTCCGCAGCTCACCGCGCCCGCTGCCTCGTTGCAGTTCAGCGTGTCGCGATAGTGCGTGAAGTCCCATAATCCTGCGTTCCCCGCGGAGTTGCTGTAGAACAGCGTGTAGTTCCCTCCCGCGCCCGTATTGTCCAACGCGATCGATGCCCCGTTCGCATTGCTGGACGTCACCACCAGCGGCAGCGAAGAGCTCCCGCCGTTGATCGTCTGCGCCGAGTTCACCATCGTGTTGCCCGCCGCTCCCGTGTTCGTCGTCCCTTCCGTCGGCATCGCCACAAACGATCCCTGCCCCGTCGCCGAAAACACCAGCAGCGGATGATACGCATCCGGCCCGGTCCCCGGCAGCGTCAACGTATACGCCGCCACCGCCGTCGGTGCGGAAATCTGGATGCTGCCCGCAGGCGCTCCCGCCGGGGCTGTTCCCCCCTGCAGCACAATCGCTCCCGCGCCCGTTCCGTTCACGCTGATCGCCGGCGTATTCAGCCCGCCCGGCGCGGTCACCGTCACCACCGTTCCATCGCTGCTCAGGCCGCTGATGCTCTGCGCTCCCGCCGTCGCCGCCGCACTCACCGCGCACAGCGCACATACCCGCGCCGTCCGGCTGAACACCCGCGCCATCCCGGCCGCGCGCTCCATACTCTCTGCGCAGCGCCCCTGCACTCCGCCCGTCAAATCCAAACCTGAAGCCACCTGTGATACCCGCTCTGAAAGAGGTGATGAACTCCCCTGAGCCTATGCAGACCCACCCGTTCGCACCCTCCCACATCCGTTACCTAGGTACTGCGACTTCAGCGCCAAAACCCCCTTCCCCAAACCTGTCATTCCCCCTGAAACCCTCACACATCCTCTTGCAATCCACCCCGCATCTAGTACGTTTCAGACGCGGCTACTCTCCCGGACAAACCCCGGCGGCCCGCGCCATATCGTTGCCAAGGAGATCCACCATTTCTCGCTCTTGGGCCTCTCGTCTCCTGCTCTGCGCCGCCTCGCTGGCGCTGTCGTCTGCCAGCTTATGTACGCTGGCCGACCCAGTCCCCGCCAAATACAAGCCCGGCTCCACCCACGCCTTCGTCCTGCTCAAAAGCGAAGACGGCAAAATCCTCGCCGTCGGCGACCAGATCAACGTCGTCACCGGCAACCAGGTCCGCGGCCGCCTTGTCTTTCACTTCCGCGACGGCTCGATCGACGACGAGATCACCGTCTTCCGCCAGGACCGCGTCTTCCAGCTCATCAGCGACCACCACATCCAGAAGGGCCCATCCTTCCCCCAGCCCACCGACATCGCCTTCAACGTCCCCTCCGGCCAGGTCACCTGGCATGAGTTCAAAGACGGCAAGGACCAGGTCCACACCGACCACATGGATCTCCCACCCGATCTCTCCAACGGCCTCATGTCCACCATCGTGGACAACTTCCCCTCCGGCGCCCCCGAGCTCAAGGTCTCCTACGTCGCCGGCGACCCCAAGCCCCGCATCGTCAAGCTCTCCATCAAACCCGAGGCCCCGGACCACTTCTTCGTCGCCGGCTCCCGCCGCCGCTGCACCCGCTACAACATCCACATCGAACTCGGCGGCATCGCCGGCGTCGTCGCCCCCGTCGTCGGCAAGCAGCCCTCCGACATCCAGGTCTGGGTAACCGACGGCGAAGTCCCCACCTTCCTCAAGATGGTCGGCGCCCTCTACCAGAAAGGCCCGCTCTGGACCATGGTGCAGACCAACGCCTCCTGGCCGTCCGACGCTGGAGCCTCCACCCGCCACCACTCAGGTCGCTAACAAGCCCAGTCTCACCTGGCCCCCTTGGCTGTCATCCCCAAGGGGGAATCTACCCTTGCGGATTCCCTTCTGGTTGTCATTCCCGAAGGGAATCCGCGTTCCCCTTACC
>DATLMQ010000198.1:0-11217 GCA_035537215.1 Acidobacteriaceae bacterium | reverse complement strand
AAGCTGGTGATGGTCTCGGGCTGTGCGGGGAGCCACTGCGCGGCGAGGCGGAGGATGCGGTCGCGGTCGACGGCGGCGACCAGGGTGTAGGCGCTGGGGGCGGGGGTTTGGAGGGCTCGAAGGTCACCGGCGGCGAGGAGCGAGAGAGCGGCGCTGGAGGAGGCGCAGAAGCGGCGGCGGGAGAGGGTGGGCATGCGGGAAAAAGGTTCCAGTTCCACGATAGCGGAGGAGGCGCATGGTCCAGGCTAATGGAGATTATATGAGTGTGTTTTTAGTAGATATGCTGCAACTGTTTTGCTATAGTGGCGTCTATATCGATGTGAGCCGCCGATCAGGCCCTCACAAGACTTCGCAAGTGTTGGTAACAGAGGAGATGACAGCCATGACCATGACACGATTCGTTCCCTTCCGTAGTGGGTTGAATGAGATGGCAGTCCTGCAGAACCGGCTCAACTCGATCTTCAGCGACTTCTCGCGGACCGGGCTGGAGGGTGAGAACAGCAGCGAATCACTGGCCGCCGGCAACTTCGTTCCAGCGGTGGACGTGTACGAGGACGCGCACAAAGTGGCGCTGAAGCTGGAGGTTCCAGGGATCCGGCGTGAGGATCTGGATATCCGCGTGGAGGGCCGGACGCTGACGGTCCGCGGCGAACGCAAGTTCGAAACGGAGGCAAAAGAGGAGAATTTCCACCGCATTGAGCGTCGTTTTGGCAGCTTTGTGCGCAGTTTCACGCTCCCTGCGACGGTCGATACAGAGACTATCGAGGCCCAGAGCGCCGATGGCGTGCTGACGATCACCCTGGCAAAGAAGCCGGAGGCCAAGCCGAAGCAGATCGAGGTGAAGGTGGGCCAGGGAGGAAGCGCTCCGAGGCAGGTGGAGGCGCAGAGCTCCAAGGCGTAAGCGAAGGATCTTCCCTGCCCTGCAGGATCGGGAGGCGAGCTCAGCTAGAGCTCGCCTCCTTCTTTCCTTTAGGTGGGATATGCCACCACTTAAATTGAGCGTATTAGACTCATATTTTGTAACTTTCACATTGCAGCCCTCATCCAACGAGAGTAAAGTTCGATCAAGCGAGGGCTGGGATATGGCAATCAAGTGGGACAAGCTGACGGTGAAATCGCAGGAGGCGATCCAGGGGGCGGCAGGGCATGCCAGTGAGAATGGCAACCCGGAAGTGCTTCCGCTGCACCTGATGGCGGCGCTGCTGGAGGATAAGGAAGGCGTTGTGCTGCCGGTGCTGGAGAAGGTGGGCGTGCCGGTGCAGCAGCTGTTGTCGCAGGTAAATGCGGCTGTCTCGAAGCTGCCGAAGGTGCAGGGCGCGAGCCAGCAGCCGGGGATGGGCGCGGCGCTGAGCAAGGTGCTGGATGGGGCCTTCAAGGAGGCCGAGAACTTCAAGGACGAGTACGTGTCGACCGAGCACCTGCTGCTGGCGCTGGCGCGGCAGAAGGGCGAGCCGGTGCAGACGGCGCTGGCGGCCCAGGGCGCGACCTACGACGCGGTATTGAAGGCGCTGCAGGGGGTGCGGGGAACGCAGCGGGTGACGGACCAGAATCCGGAGGGCAAGTTCCAGGCGCTGGAGAAGTATGCCAAGGACCTGACGGCGCTGGCGCGCAAGGGCAAGCTGGACCCGGTGATCGGGCGCGATGAGGAGATTCGTCGCGTGGTGCAGGTGCTGAGCCGCCGGACGAAAAATAACCCGGTGCTGATCGGCGAGCCGGGCGTGGGGAAGACGGCGATCGTCGAGGGACTGGCGCGGCGGATTGTGCAGGGCGATGTGCCGGAGATTCTGCGCAACAAGCGCGTGATCTCGCTGGACCTTGGGTCGATGCTGGCGGGGGCGAAGTTCCGCGGCGAGTTCGAGGACCGGCTGAAGGCGGTGCTGAAGGAGATCGAGGAATCGAACGGCGAGATCGTTCTGTTTATCGACGAGCTGCACACGCTGGTAGGCGCCGGCGCCGCAGAGGGGGCGATCGACGCGAGCAACATGCTGAAGCCGGCGCTGGCGCGCGGCGAGCTGCGGGCGATTGGCGCGACGACGCTGGCCGAGTATCGCAAGTACATCGAAAAGGATGCGGCGCTGGAGCGGCGTTTCCAGATTGTGTATGTGGGCGAGCCGAACGTGGAGGACACGATTGCGATTCTGCGCGGGCTGCGCGAGCGCTATGAGACGCACCACAAGGTGCGGATCAAGGATTCGGCGATTGTGGCGGCGGCGGAGCTGAGCCATCGCTATATAAGCGATAGATTTCTGCCGGACAAGGCGATCGATCTTGTGGATGAGGCGGCGGCGGCGCTGGCTATCCAGATCGGATCGGTTCCGGTGGAGATCGACGACCTGGAGCGGCGGGCGACGTCGCTGGAGATCGAGCGCAATGCGCTGCAGCGGGAGAACGATCCGAACTCACGCGAGCGGCTGAACGAGGTGGAGCGCGAGCTGGCCGAGGTGAAGGAGATGGCGGCGGGGCTGCGGGCTCGCTGGCAGAAGGAGCGTGGGGCGATCGGCGAGATTGCCGCGCTGAAGGAGAGGCTGGAGCAGCTGCGCTTTGAGGCGGACCAGGCGACGCGCAAGGGCGACCTGCAGCGCGCGGCGGAGCTGCAGTATGGCGAGATTCCGAAGGCGGAGCGTGAGCTGAAAGAGCTGACCGCGGAGCAGGATGGATTGGTTGCGGCCGAGAAGGCGGCCTTCGATGGCGGCGGCAGGACATCGCGGCTGCTGAAGGAGGAGGTCGACGAGGAGGACGTGGCGAAGATCGTCTCCAAGTGGACCGGGATTCCCGTGAGCAAGATGCTCGAGGGGGAGGTACAGAAGCTGACCCAGATGGAGGCGCGGCTGCGCGAGCGCGTGGTGGGGCAGGACGAGGCGCTGACGGTGGTGGCGAATGCGATTCGCCGCTCGCGTGCGGGCCTGAGCGATCCGAAGAGGCCGATTGGGAGCTTTATTTTCCTGGGACCGACGGGCGTGGGCAAGACCGAGACGGCGCGCGCGCTGGCGGAGTTCCTGTTCGACGACGAGCAGGCGATGGTGCGGATCGATATGAGCGAGTACATGGAGAAGCATGCCGTGGCTCGGCTGATCGGCGCGCCTCCGGGATACGTAGGCTTCGACGAGGGCGGGCAGCTGACCGAGGCGATTCGTCGCCGGCCGTACGCGGTGGTGCTGTTTGACGAGATCGAGAAGGCGCATCCGGATGTGTTCAACGTGCTGCTGCAGGTGCTGGACGACGGACGGCTGACGGATTCCAAGGGACGCACGGTGGACTTCAAGAACGCGGTGCTGATCATGACCTCGAACATCGGCGCGCAGGTGTTGAACACGGCATGGGCGCAGGGCGAAGAGGGCTTTGAGGATGCGAAGAGCCGGGTGATGGAGGAGCTGCGCAAGCACTTCCGGCCGGAGTTCCTGAACCGCGTGGATGATGTGGTGGTGTTCCATCCGCTGGGCGAGGAGCAGCTGACCCACATTGTGGACCTGCGGTTGAACGATCTGCGCAAGCTGCTGGAGGATCGGCGGATCACGCTGGAGCTGACGGACGCGGCGCGGGCGGCGATCTTCAAGGCCGGATACGACCGGGCCTACGGCGCGCGGCCGCTGAAGCGAGCGATCCAGCGGCTGGTGCAGGACCCGCTGGCCCTGCGGATCCTGGAAGGGGATGTGCGGCACGGCGACCGCGTGCTGATCGACGCGGCGGGCGAGAAGCTGGAGTTCAGCACCGAGGCTCGCGAAGAGGTCGTAGTATAGCTGCTTCGAAACTGACGTGAAGGGCAGGCGATATCGCCTGCCCTTCGTGCTTTCTCCGATTGGAAGGGGCTGTGAAGGGGAAGCGGTCAGCCGACTTCAAGCGGGGCGGAGGCTGGCACAACCCTCGCCGCGACTCGTCTGGCGAGTCTGGATCCGAGACGGATGCCTGGAGCTTCGATCAGGTGATAGGCGGCGACCGAGAGTAGCAAAAGACTGCCGAACAGAACTGTCCACTGGAGCGCGTGCGAGCGGTTGGCACAGAGATAGAAAGCGAGCACCAGCGAAAGTGGATGCATGAGATAGAGGCCGTAGGAGTAGCGGGAGATGAACCAGGCAGCACGAGTGAGCGGGCTGGGGCGAAGTTGATGAAACATGGGCAAAAGCAACCCCAGCGCGAGACAGGGAAATACGGCCAGATGCCAGTTATTTGCACTCCCACCCACATACAGAATGACCGCCAGGAATACCAGGAACAACCACCCAGGAAGGTGCGGCCGCCATCTGGAGAAGCCGACGAAGGCGATCAGGCCGCACAGGAAGTATCCGGCCGCACTGATCAGGTTCATCTCCTGAGGGCCGAACCTGTTCCATGCAAAGGCAACGGCCAAGATCCAAAAGAGGATGAGCGGCCAGAGCGAGCGGTTCACCCTGAGAAAGAAGAATAAGGGTGGCAGCAGGACATACATCTGCACCTCTATCGGAAGACTCCACATGACGTACAG
The DNA here is from genome assembly GCA_035537215.1 of Acidobacteriaceae bacterium. GTDB lineage: Bacteria > Acidobacteriota > Terriglobia > Terriglobales > Acidobacteriaceae > Granulicella. The sequence goes on along the minus strand of DATLMQ010000198.1, from coordinate 6,758 downwards.
AATGAAGTTTCCGCTAAACAGGTTCTGAACGAGAAACAAGTGCGTGAGAACCTGCTTCACGGTCGGAACCTGATAAAGGAAGTAGGGTCCGGCGGCGGAGAAAGAGCTGACAGGAGCGTGCGTCGTGACCACCACCAGCAGAACTGTCATTGCGAGCGGATAGATGCGCGCCACTCGCCGTATATAGAAGTCCAACGTGTTAGGACGGCGTTCCAGCGACCACATGAGGACGAGAGCGGTATGCACGAAGAACAGACCAACGCCGAAGCCGCCGACGCCCATACCGTAGGGAACCATGCCCTGCTGCAGAAGGATGTGATGGACGAGCACCGAGATGACCGCAGTAGCGCGGAGGACGTCAAGATTGGGGAGGTCCTTGCCTGAGCCGGTCGCGGTGCCCCTGTTCGGACTGATCAGATTTTCAGATAGGGGAACCTTCGCGACTTTTCGGCAGACGGACGACGATTCTCGAACGGTCGAGTTGTCGCGGTCAGGAGTCAAGCAATCCACCACAAGGTTAGGGAAGGAATTGGACCGCGACGGCATCGCCGTCCAGGGCGGGGCCGAGGGGGGAGATGGAGGCGTGGCCCGAGGCCAGGGCCTGGTCGGTCCAGTCCCATCCGCTGTGGAAGAGGACGAGCATGTGCTCGCCGGGGATCCGCTGTAGCTCAGCGTAGGGGACGATGCGGAAGCCGGTGAAGTGCTGCATGTGCTCGGCGGTGAGGGAGGCGGTGTCGTGGCGGTCCCACTGCAGCTCGGCTTCGCGGGAGTGGAGCAGGGCCAGGCGGGAGCGGACCTCGGGATCGGGCTCGTAGTAGCTGGCGACTTCGAAGTGGCCCATGTTCTGGAGGTAGAGGTGGGAGTCGGGCAGGGCGAGGAGACGGGCTTTCAGCTCGGGGGCGAGGATGAGCGAGGCGAGCACGGCCGTGGACTTGCGCTGCTCGGAGCGGATGCGAACAAAGCCGCCGAGAAGGACACCGACGAAAAGCAGAGCGGCGATCGCCTGGGCGGTGCGGGTGGGACGCAGCCACGGGGCGAGCGCGATGGCGGCGAAGATCGCAATGGCGACGATGGCGCCGAGGACGTAGCGGACCTCAATGGAGTGCGTGACAAAGAAGGCGATGAGGAAGCCGAAGAGCGGAAGCGCGGCGAGGGTGAGAAGGAAGGCGAGCTCCGCGGAAGGGAGGTTCACGGTTCGTTTGCGAAGGGCGAGGATGACCGCCAGGACCAGCACGGCCGCGGCGATCGAGAGCAGCACGATGGCGATCTGCTGGATGGCGATGCTCTGGTCGGTGTAGCTGACAAAGAGAGCGCGGTAGGACTGCGTGATGGCGTGGAAGTTGACGCCACCCGCGTTGTAGTAGTGCTTGCGGAACTCGCCGGCGGCGCGCTGGAAAGGCAAGGCGCCGAGGATGCCGGTCATGCCGAGGACGATGGCGGCGACCACGGGCAGGTCGAGGCGGCGGCGAAGCACGGTGCGGACGAGCTCGGCAAGGCAGAGTGGCGCGAGCAGAAGGATGCCGAAGTAGTGGGTGTTCAGCGTTAGGGCGATGGCGATGGCGAGCAGGACGAGCGTGCCGGTGCGGGGTGGGCGCGGATCGACTTGGCTTGAATGGCCTGCGCGGGCGGCGACGGCGGGATCGGCGGCGCGCGTGGCTGTCTGCCAGGCAAGAAAGGTCAGGGCGTAGAGGCCGAGGAGGAGGCCGTAGGGGCGGGCTTCGGGCGCGTAGAAGAGGGTGGCGGTGAGCGCGGGGAAGGCCAGGGCGACGAGCGCGGCGTGCGCGCCGGCGATGCGGCGGGTCGCGAGAAAGAGGCAGACCTGCATCAGCAGAAAGCCCAGGATCGCGGGCAGGCGCAGCGCCAGGGCGGAGGGGCCGAAGATCCGGGTGGCGGCGTGCGCGAGCAGGTGAAAGATCAGCGGATCAAGCGAGATAGGGAAGTGCCGCTGGATGTGGATCAGCTCGCGGAGCGAGGAGACCGTGTCGGTCTGGAGGACGAAGATCTCGTCCTGCGATAGAAGCTTGACGTGCGACCAGACGACCGCGAGCACGGCGGTGAGCAGCACCAGTGCGAGAGCGGAGAGACGGACCCAGGTCTCGGAGCGGAGTTCGCCCGACGGGTGGCCGGAGCGGGGCGCAGCCACGGTGTTCATGTGCGGCGAGCGAGATCCGCCGCTGCGATGGCGAGGCCGGACGGGGGCGCCGCCAGTGCCGTGGGCCGGGACTGCATGGTCGCGGAGGGCGTGGCCTGGGGGAGTGTGGGGATGAAGAAGTTCTCCAGGCGCGGCATGCGGACAAAGAGCAGCACGCCGAGGACGAGAACGGTGGCCGCGAAGGAGGCCATCAGCAGCGGCTCACGATAGAGTTTTTCGGGGTTCTGCACGGCGCTTTCGGCCTTGAAGGCGGTCTTGAGGTAGATGGCCATGGTGAGGGCGACGAGCGGGAAGCCGAGGATGAGCTCCATGCGGTAGCGGATGATGAACGCGCCGAGAAAGAGCATGGCCGTGGAGGCGTAGAAGGTGACGGAGACGAGCAGCGACTCCGGCGTGTAGTGCTTGAAGGAGGCGCGGTAGCTGCCGGCGAGACCGCGGTCGCCGCTCTTGTGCAGCTCCGAGAGCTCGGAGAAACGCTTGAGCGCCATGAAGTAGCAGCCGATCATCCAGTAGGCGATCAGCAGGGAAACCGGCGGGATGAGGGTGCTGGTGACGGCGTACCAGCCCAGCAGCATGCGCAGAGGATTGTTGACGGACTCGGTGAGGACGTCGAGGTAGGGGACGTCCTTGGTGCGCACGGGCGGGAAGTTGTACAGGCAGCCCATGATCCAGAGGACGACCGCGGTGAGCGCGAACATGTGCGAGATCTGGAGGCCGATGGTGACGCCGACGACCATCATCGCGAGCCACTGGATGTAGGCCGCGGGCACGCTGACCAGGCCGCGGGCGGCGGGGCGGTTGCGCTTGATGGGGTGCAGGCGGTCGAAGGGGGCGTCCAGAACTTCGTTGATGACGTAGTTGCTGCAGGCCACCAGGGTGATGGAAACGAGGGCAAGCAGCAGCTTGGGCACAAGTTGCCATCTAAGCAACTCAGGCACGGCACTGAGCGGAACGATGACCCCGGGCAGGACGAAGAGGTTCTTGATCGAGTGATCAAGCCGGGTGATCGCGATGTGAGCGCGAAGCCGCTCGGCGAAGGAGACGTGAGGGCGCTCGAAGTCAGGCATGAAAGGGACGCGTCTCCTGCAATAGGCAGCACGTCCAGTATAGCGAAGCAAGCCGCACGCGAGCCCGCGGAATATCGGGGCGGCTGCTGTAGTGTTTGAAGAAACCGGAGGCGGGCGAGTTGAAACGAGCAGTCATTATCGGCGCAGGCCCAGCGGGCCTGACCGCGGCGCTGGAGTTCCTGCGGGGAACCGACATTCAGCCCATCGTGCTGGAGGCGAGCCACGAGATTGGCGGGATCTCCCGGACGATCCGGTACAAGGGCAACCGGATGGATATCGGCGGACACCGCTTTTTTTCCAAGAGCGACCGCGTGATGCAGTGGTGGCTGGCGCTGATGCCGCCGGAGGCCACAGACGAGAACGCAATCGACATCAGCTACCAGGGCAGGCAGCGGCCGCTGGAAATACCGCGCGGAGGAGCGCACGAGCCGCCCCTGCGGGGCATGGGGCCGTTGCGCGGGGGCGGAGGAGGGGGCGGACATACCGTCAGGCGGGAGTCCGGCGGGGGTACCGCGACCGCCGTGGCGCCGGCCGAGCCGGAGGTTTCGGAGACTTCGGAAGCGCCGGCCTCCGAGGACCTGGTGATGCTGGTGCGGCCGCGCAAGAGCCGTATCTATTACCTGCGTAAATTTTTCGACTATCCGATCAACCTGAGCGGGAATACGATCACCAACCTCGGCCCGGTACGGATGGCGAAGATCGGGGTGAGCTATGTGACCGCGCGGCTGAAGCCCATCAAGAAGGAGAAGAGCCTCGAGGACTTCCTGATCAATCGCTTTGGACGCGAGCTGTACCTGACCTTCTTCAAGAGCTATACGGAGAAGGTGTGGGGGACGCCGTGCGACCGGATCTCGGCGGAGTGGGGAGCGCAGCGCATCAAGGGGCTGAGCCTGACGACGGCGCTGAAGCACTTTGCCCGCAAGGCGTTCTCGGGCAAACCCAAGGGAGGCGAGACGGACGTGGCGCAGAAGGGCACGGACACGTCGCTGATCGAACGCTTTCTGTACCCGAAGTTCGGGCCGGGACAGCTGTGGGAGCACGTGGCCGAGAAGGTGGTCGCGGGCGGCGGCGAAATCCATATGGGCCGCAAGGTCGACCGGATCGTGGTCTCAGGCGATCGGGTGATGGCCGTGGAGACCGTGGATGACGACGGGAACCGCGAGCTTGTGGAGGGCGATCACTTCATCTCGACGATGCCGATCAAGGAGCTGGTGCGGGCGCTGGCCGCGGGCGGAGCGAAGGTGCCGGGCGAAATTCGCGAGATCAGCGAAGGGCTGGAGTATCGCGACTTCATCACGGTCGGGCTGCTGGCGAACAAGCTGGATGTGAAGGAGCCGGACGGCGGTCTGGTGAAGGACACCTGGATCTACATCCAGGAGCCGGATGTGCTGATCGGGCGGCTGCAGATCTTCAACAACTGGAGCCCGTACATGCTGGCGGATCCGACCAAGGTCTGGATCGGCCTGGAGTACTTCTGCTACGAGACGGACCCGCTGTGGTCGATGCCCGATGAGGACATGAAGAGGTTCGCGGCCAAGGAGCTGGAGACGATCGGCATCCTGCAGACGAGCGAGGTGCTGGATGCGCATGTGGTGCGCGTGCCCAAGACGTACCCGGCGTACTTCGGAACGTATGAGCGCTTCGATGAGCTGCGCGCCTGGGTGGATGGTGTAGAGAACCTGTACCTGGTGGGGCGAAACGGGATGCACAAGTACAACAACCAGGACCACTCGATGCTGACGGCCATGGCCGTGGTGGATGGCCTGGCGGCGGGGCACGTGGATAAGCACGCGGTGTGGTCGATCAATACCGAGCAGGAGTATCACGAGGAGAAGGAGAAGTGAGGAGGTTGCTTCTGCTGCTGTTCGTGGTTTTGCTCGTCTTCGTGGTCTGGAACAAGCAGCGGGTGTATGTGCGCGACCCGCTGGCAAGTGTGACTCGTGATGGGGTGAAGGTCGCCGGCGAGCAGGTGTATATCAACTTCAGCAACGATGCCCTGCTGGAGAATGACAACCCGCCGATGCACCTGATGCTGGCCCAGCGCGGGCAGCCGCTGGGGGTGCCGGCCAAGATCCACTGCATCCACTGGATGGCATGCCTGACGGATGCGGATATCGCCACGACGCTGCCGCTGGGACGGCCGGTCGACAACATGTCGAACAAGGCAGTGGAGTTCCGCGACAACGAAGAGCGGGCCTGGGTGGTGACGCTGCGCTAGAGGCGTTTCTCCGGCGAAGCGTGTTCGAGCTCCAGGAGCAGATCACGGATCGTGCGGTGGAGCGTGGGATGCTGCCAGTCCGGGGCAATCTCCGCCAGCGGTTCCAGCACGAAGCGGCGCTCGTGCAGCGCGGGGTGCGGCAGCGTCAGGTCGGGGTCGCGGAGGACCAGATCGCCGCCGTCTCCTGTATCGGCTACGCCTGTATAGAGCAGCAGGTCGAGATCGATGACCCGGGGACCCTTGGGCGGGACGTCGGCCGAGCGAATGCGGCCCATGGTTCCCTCGATGGTGAGCAGGGCGCGGAGAAGGTCGACCGGCGAGAGCGTCGTTTCGAGCAGAGCGGCGGCGTTCAGGAAGCGCGGCTGGGCGGTGTAGCCGACGGGTTCGGTGTCATAGAAGCTGGACGCCGCGGTGACGGTGCCGAGGTCGCGCAGGCGGGCGAGAGCTTCGCGGAGGTTCGCGGAGCGGTCGCCGAAGCGGGAGGAGAGGTTGGAGCCCAGGGCGATAGCAGCGAGCATGGCGGCAGAGAGAGGAGACGGGACGGGCGGAGGGGCGGCTCGGAGCTCTGCGCTAGGCCGCGGAGGGGCGGAGCATGGCGGCGGCGAGGCTGCTCTTTCCGGGTGCGGAGACGAGGGCGGGCCGGGCGCGGTGGGCGACCTCCCAGGCGGAGCGGTCGCGAAGCAGGCGCTGAACGAGGGCCGTGTGCATGGCGTGGCCGGCGCGCTCGGCGACGACGCGGCCCCAGATGCGGCGGCCGGCGAGGGCGAGGTCGCCGATCAGGTCGAGGACCTTGTGGCGGACGAACTCGTCCGGGAAGCGGAGCGGGCCGTTTTCCACGCCGTTGCGGCTGAGGATGATGGCGGACGATTCTGAAGCCCCGCGGATAAGCCCCATGTTGCGGAGCATGGCCTCGTCCTCGCGGAAGCCGAAGGTGCGGGCGGGGGCGATGAGGGCCTCGTAGTCGCCGTCCTCGAGGTCGGCGCAGAGGCGCTCGCGGCCGATAGGAGAGGGAAAGTCGATGGTGTAGTCGATCTCGTAGCCGTCCCCGGGGTAGACGCCGATGAACTTGGAGCCGTCGTGGACCTCGATGGGCTTGAGGATGCGGAGGTACTCGCGCTTGCGTCGCTGGCGCTTGCGGCCGGTGGCGAGGATGGCGTCGACGTAGGGCTTCGAGGAGCCGTCGAGGATGGGGACCTCGAGGTTGTCGATCTCGATGATGACGTTGTCGACGCCGAGGCCGATCAGCGCGGAGAGCAAGTGCTCGGTGGTAGAGATGAGCACGCCCTGGCGCATGAGGCTGGTGGCGTAGGAGACCTTGGCG
>DATLMQ010000197.1:0-5666 GCA_035537215.1 Acidobacteriaceae bacterium | reverse complement strand
ACCGAAGACCTCAGCCAGTCCCCCCCAGACCTCCGCTCCACCCTCCTCAGCGGTGGCCTCTACAGCGCCGAGTACCGCGTCCAGAACCCCTCCGGCGGCCATACCTGGCTCGCCACCAGCGGCATCGCCACTCTGAATGATCAGGGCACCGAGGTCACCGGCATGGTCGGCACCGTCCAGGACGTCACCGCCCGCAAGACCCAGGAAGCCACCCTCCGCCAGAGCGAAAAGCTCGCGGCCACCGGTCGCCTCGCCGCCACCATCGCTCACGAGATCAACAACCCCCTCGAGGCTGTCACCAATCTCATTTATCTCTGTAAGACCGACCCCGCCGTCCCTCCCGGCATCCAGCGCATGCTCGAAACCGCCGACGAAGAACTCGCCCGCGTCGCTCAGATCGCCCAGCAGACGCTCGGCTTCTACCGCGAAACCGCCCGCCCCGGCGAGGTGGACCTCACCATCCTCCTCCGCAGCATCGCGGACCTGTTCTCCCGCAAGTTCCGGTACAAAAGCCTCACCTGCAACCTCCGCGTTGACCCCGACCTCCGCGTCTTCGGCCTCCAGGGAGAGATCCGCCAGGTCTTCTCTAATCTCCTGGTCAATGCCATCGACGCCTCCGAGAAAGGTGAGATCCACGTCCGCGCCCGCCGCCGCTCCATCCGCGGCAACCAGGGCGTCTCCGTCCTCATCGCCGACCGCGGCACAGGCATCCCCCACGCCGTCCGTGATCGCCTCTTTTCTCCCTTTTTCACCACAAAGCAGTCCTTCGGCACCGGCCTCGGCCTCTGGGTCACCCAGGGCATGGTCCACAAGCACGGCGGCTCCATCGCCTACCGCACCCGCACCGAGATCCCCTCCGGAACCTGCTTCCGCGTGTTCCTCCCTGTGAAAATCAACAACTTGGAAGCTTTCAGTCCCCCTAACGGGAACTTTCTCCAGTAGACTAGCCGTGGAGACGGCGCTCCTTGTGCGCCACGCAGCATCTCCCGCTTGTGGAACAACTTATCCATAGCTGAGACCCCCATCCCAGCACCATCGGCAGTTGACCCTTGCCAGGCCCAGGAAACCCCCGTGACGAATCCGTTTCTCTTCAGTAACGATTTCTCGAAGACGCCACCCAAGCCCTTCCGGGACTCCACCCACGACCCCGATCGGCAGGGACCTGCACCCCGCATCCTCGTCGTCGATGACGAGAAGCTCATCGCAGACACCATCGTCCAGATCTTGAATCGCAATGGATTCATCGCCGAAGCCGCCTACAGCGGCCAGGAAGCCATCGAAAAGGCCGGGCGCCACTGCCCCGAGCTCGTTCTCTCCGACGTCCTCATGCCGCACGTCGATGGCGTCGAAGCCGCCATCGCCATCCGCGAGCTCTGCCCCGACACCCGCATCGTGCTCTTCAGCGGCCAGGCCGCCACCGTCGAAATCCTCGCCCGCGCCCGCGAGCGTGGCTACAGCTTCGAGCTCCTCCCCAAGCCCATCCACCCCACCCAGCTCATCAAGCACCTCCGCAACTAGACAGCTCCCCGGCTGTAGACAACTCCCCCGCCGCCTCACTCCACACCCCGATGGCTCGCACAGCGAACCGTCCCCGGCCCACCTGCTACGCTGCGGCTATGCGACCTCTCCTTGCCGCAGCCGCAGCGTTCGCGCTGGCAGCCTCCCCCGTCCTCTTCGCCCAGCAGCCCGACCCCACCGTCCGCCTGCTCCAGCGCCTCGCCGACGCCCCCGGACCTCCCGGCGCCGAAGACCCCGTCCGCGCCATCATGGTCGCCGAGATGAAGCCCCTCGTCTCCATGCCCCTGCGCTACGACGGCATGGGCTCCGTCATCGCCCAGCTCGGCACCTCCGGCCCCCGCATCATGATCGACGCCCACATGGACGAGCTCGGCGGCATGGTCCGCCGCATCGCCCCCAACGGCCAGCTCTCCATGCAGATGCTCGGCGGCTGGCTCGACCAGGCCCTCGTCAACCAGCGCTGGATCATCCTCGGCAGCAAAGGCCCCGTCCACGCCGTCACCGGCATCCGCGACATCCACGTCGCCACCGCCACCGAGCGCTCCGCCGTCATCCCCCGCGACTCCATCTTCCTCGACACCGGCGCCCGCACCCCCGCCGAAGCCGCCGCCCTCGGCCTCGAGCCCGGCGACCCCGTCGTTCCCGACGCCCCCTTCACCGACATGAACGGCACCGGCAACTTCCTCGGCAAAGGCTGGGACGACCGCATCGGCTGCGCCGTCCTCCTGCAAGCCATGGCGCGCCTCGCCAAACTCCCCCACGCCAACCAGCTCTTCTTCGTCGCCACCACCCAGGAGGAGATCGGCCTCCGCGGCGCCCGCACCGCCGCCAACCTCGTCCACCCCGACCTCGGCTTCGCCCTCGAAGGCGGCATCGCCAACGATCAGGGCGGCCACCCCGAAGAGACCCAGGTCCACCTCGGCGGCGGCCCCGGCATCTTCCTCTACGACTCCTCCGCCATCCCCAACCGCAAGCTCGTCCGCTTCGTCCGCGACACCGCCAAAGCCAGCAACATCCCCCTCCAGCTCGATCTCGTCCAGGGCTACGGCGACGACTCCGCGGAGATCCAGGAGTCCGGCACCGGAGCCCCCTCGCTCAACATCGTCACCCCCGTCCGTTACACCCACGCCCACAACGGCATCGTCAACCGAGGTGACTTCGATAAAACCGTAGACCTCATGGTCGACCTCCTCCAACACCTCGACCAGAAAACCGTAGACAACATCCGCGACTTCACCCCGCCGGCCTGACTCGCCAAAAACTCCCGACCGCCGACGTCCTTACCGCCCGTGACCCAGCATCAGCACGACCCCACCCACAAATCCCCGTCCCGGCATCGGTACTCCTGCAATCTCCTGGTAGCCCGTATTTGCTAGGTTCGTCATCTGGGCAAACGGCTGCACCATCCCACGTCCTCGAAATACCCCCACATCCAGCACCGCATACGGTTCCCGCTGAAACCGCTGCACCACGCCCATCCGCGTCCGCGCGGTCAGCCCCGCCGGCCCATTCGCCAGCCATTCCACACTCGCGTTGTGGCGCGCATAGTTGAAGACATACCGCGACTCCAGCCCTTGCAGCACATCCCGCGCCCCGCTCACATAGGTCCACGCTGCGCGCACGCTGCCGCGCCGTTCCATCCGCCAGAGCGCGTTTGTCTCAAATCCCGCATAGCGAAAGTTCGACAGGTTCTCCGCCTGGTACCGCTGCGCCCCAACCGCCCGCACATAATCGATCGTCCCGTGCTGCGGCGACACAAATCCCGTCGCTGAGACCACCCATCGCGATCCCACAAACCAGTCCGTCCCCACCTCATAATTCCACGCCGACTCCGGCCTCAACCCCGCATTCCCCTGCTGCGTCGGATCGCTGTAGTACAGGTCCGTATACGTCGGTTGCCTGAACCCCCGCCCCATCGCCCCCCGCAACTTCACCCCACGCCCCGCCACCCAGCTGCCTGACACCGCCGGACTCCATACCGTCCCGCCGCCGCTCAGCACCTCCAGCCGCCCTCCCGCGCTCACCGTCGCGCTGTGCCCTGTGCTCGGCCCCGTCCTCCACTCCGCCTGCGCATACCCCGCCCCCCGGTTGCGTCCATGCTGTCCCAGGTTGTTGCTGTGAATCGCGTCCAGGTCCTCCTCCAGCCCTGAATCCACCCTCCACCGCGTCCCCATCCGATCTCGCCGGTCCACCCGCGCCTGCCAGCTCTCATCCGCATGCTGATTCGTGTACAGCCCCGGATTCTGCCGAAACAGCACAAACCGGTCTGTATGCCGCCGATACCCCAGCATCGCCGCCGTCCGCTCGCCCAGCTCTTGCCGCAGCAGCCCGTACCATCCTTTCGTCCGCTCAAACGACGGATAGTTCCCATAGAACCCGGCCGCCCCGTACGCCCGGTCGCTGCCCGCCAGCAGCGCATCCGTCTCTCCCAGCCCCGTCCGCAGCCGGGTCTCGCTGCTCGCCTCCTCGCTGCGGTAGTCCCGGTCGGCGATAAACCCCGTGCTGAAGTCCCGCCCTCCTCCGAGCACCTCGCTCACGCGCCCGCGCTCCCCTCCCAGCACAGCCGACTCCGAATTCATCCCAAAGCTCCCCCCACCCGCCCGCAGCCGCGCCCAGTCCGTCGTCGGCGCGGGCAGCGTCCGCACATTCACCACCCCACCCACCGCGTCCGACCCATACACCGTCGACCCCGCCCCATGCAGCGTATCCAGCCCCGCAATCCCCTCAAGCGGCACCGGCACATCCAGGTTGAAGTGCGAGGTCTGCGCATCGTTGATCCGGAATCCGTTCAGCAGAACCAGCGTCTGCTCATAATTCGCCCCCCGGATCGCCACATCCGACTGCACGCCCCCGGCCCCGCGCTGCTGCACGTCCACGGAGCTGTCCGTGCGCAGCACATCCGTCATCTGCCCCACCGCGCCGGCCTGCCCCGCCACATCCAGCTCCGCGGTCGCCCGCGAGCTCTCCCGCAGCGTCCCCGGCTCGGCCTTCCCCAGCACCACAACACTGTCCGCCAGCACCGGCCTCGCCGCCTGCCCGCCCACCGGCGGCGCTCCCCCGCCCGGCCCACCCTCCGTCTGCTGCCCTCGCGCCACTCCCCATGCACACGTCGCCGCCAAAAGGACAGCGCCCATCCACGTCTTCCATCCAGATCCGTTCACCCCTCCATGCTACGGTCCCCGAATCCCCGAACTCCTCCCGACGTCTTATCCTCAAGAAGACCTCGCACATCACCCGGAGACCGATGCCCACCCAACTCCCCATCGCCATCTATTACGAGCAGCCCCACTGGTTCAAACCGCTCTTCGCCGAGCTCGAACGCCGCGGCACCCCCTTCGTCAAGCTCTTCGCGCCCGATCATTTCTATGATCCGGCTGACCACCCCGAAGAGATGTACTCGCTCGTCTTCAACCGCATGAGCCCCTCGGCCTGGAACCGCGACCACGGCGACCAGATCTTCTACACCCTCGGCTTCCTCGAGCACCTCGAAGCCCGCGGCGTCAAAGTCCTCAACGGCTTCAAAGCCTTTCAGTCCGAGCTCTCCAAGGCCGGCCAGCTCACCCTCATGGAAAAGCTCGGCATCGCCTACCCCAAAGCCCGCGTCATCCACCGTCCCGGGCAGGCGCTCGCCGCCGCCGAAGGCCTCCGCTGGCCCATCGTCGTCAAGCCCAACATCGGCGGCTCCGGCGCCGGCGTCAAGCGCTTCGACGGCCCCTCCCAGCTCCGCCACGCCATCGAATCCGAGCCTGGCTCCCCCGACGCCCTCCAGTTCGGCCTCGACTCCACCGCCCTCGTCCAGGAGTTCATCCCCGCGCAGGACGCCCACATCGTCCGCGTCGAAGTCCTCAACGGCAAATTCCTCTACGCCATCAAGGTCCACATCACCGGCGAAACCTTCGACCTCTGCCCCGCCGACATCTGCCGCACCACCACCGGCCAGGATCTCAATCGCGGAGCCTGCGCCATCGATGCCCCCAAGTCCGGCATCACCGTCGAAGCCTTCACCCCGCCCGCCGAAGCCATCCGCGACGTCGAGCTCCTCATGCACCACTCCGGTATCGACATCGGCGGCATCGAGTACATCACCGACTCCCGCGACGGCACACGCTACTTCTACGACACCAACGCCCTCTCCAACTTCGTCGCCG
>DATLMQ010000196.1:0-12555 GCA_035537215.1 Acidobacteriaceae bacterium | reverse complement strand
CGGGTCCAGCTCTACAACCTGTTGCGGCTCCACGGTCCCGGCGCACTCGCCCTGCTCCATGCCGTCTTCGTTGGCGATCACGCGGAACGCACCCGCCGGCACCTCCGTGAAGACGAATCGGCCGTCGCTTCCGCTGACGCTCTGCAGGTTCGCGCCGCCGGCCACCAGCGTCACCTGAGCTCCGGGAACCAGCGCTCCATCGGCATCCTCCACCGTTCCACTCACGCGTGCGAAGACCGAAGGCCCCTGGGCCGCCGCACTCAGAGCGCCGGCCAGCCACAGGCACCCCACCAGCACACGCTGCGGTCCGCGCACACTCCTCCCATAGCCTTTAACCGGGTTCACGCGTTCAGCATAGCGAGCCCCTCGGCGCGGCTATATCCCCCAACCGTACAAACCTCCCTCACCCTTCCGCTCAATCGCAGGGGCTGCGGCTGGCCCTCAACATGCTTTATCCCCGCGATTCCAGCCAGCTCCCCCGTTCATCCAATCCCGTAGACTCAACCCGATGCTGACTCTGCGACCCACCGACGTTCTCCTGGTCATCGACATGCAGCGCGACTTCCTGCCCTCGACGCCCGACCACACGTCCGCCCTGCCGGTGGCCGGCGGCGACACCATCATCCCCGCCATCAACGCGCTCGGTGCCCGCTTCGATCACGTCCTCTGCACCCAGGACTGGCACCCCCAGGGCCACATCTCCTTCGCCAGCGCCCACCCCGGAAAGCTGCCCTACACCGACACCGTCGCCGCTCCCTACGGCCTCCAGACCCTCTGGCCCGTCCACTGCGTCCAGAACACGCCCGGCGCCGCCCTCGACCCCCGTCTCGTCCTCCCGCACGCCGAGCTCCTCCTCCGCAAAGGCTTCCGGAAAGAGATCGACAGCTACTCCGCCTTTCTCGAGAACGACCACACCACCCCCACCGGCCTCGCCGGCTACCTCCGCGAGCGCAACCTCACCCGCCTCTTCTTCTGCGGCCTCGCATACGACTTCTGCGTCGGCTTCAGCGCCCTGGACGGCGCACGCCTCGGCTTCGAGTGCCTCGTCCTCGAAGACCTCTCCCGCCCCGTCGCCCTCCCCGCCACAGAGCTCCGCCCCGCCACCCTCGACGCCACCAATTCGGCCTTCGCCGCCGCGCACATCCCGCGCATCAGATCCGCAGAGATCCACCCCTGAACTCGCTCGACCGTCTCTTCCGCCGCAATGCCCAAGCTCCCCCAACCCTCCGCCGAAACGCCCTGGCCCGAAGCCATGGCCACCGTCACCGCCTGCAGATACACCGCCGGCGCCGGCCGCGCCATCGCCTTCGGCCTGCCCACCGCGCGGCACTTTCTCGTCACCTTCAACTTCTGGGCACCGGACGCCAACGGCACAGACGTGCTCCACACCGCCGAGCTCACCTCCGCGAAGCCCATGCCGCAGGGCACGCTCTTCCCCATCCGCTACAACCCCGACGACCCGCACGAGACCGCGGCACCCAACGCCGAGCCCCACACCGCCCCCACCCGCATCCCGCTTATCGCGGTCGGCTTCATCGGCTCCGCGGTCCTCTCACTCGTCTGGTTGCTGCTCCTGCGCGGCTGCCGCTGACGCAAACCCCGCGCGCCGCTCCCGCCCTCGCGTCACCCGCCGATACCACCACGCCGTCAGCGGCGGAGCCAGCAGCGCCGTCACAATTACACTCGCCGCCACTAGCACCGTCGCCGGTCCTGCCGCCTCCGCATACGCCGGGTTCGCCGCCGCCACCAGCGATGGAACCGCCGCCGCATTCCCTGCCGTCGTCGCCGCCGCCACGCCCGCCGTTCCGTCTCCTCCGGAGAGCCGGTTCGCCAGGATCAGGAACACGCTCGACACCAGCAGCACCACCACGCTCAACGCCAGGCCAAGCAGCCCCGCCCGCCCGATCTGCCGCAGGTCCAGCGTGGAGCCCACCGCGAACCCGAAGAATGGAATGAGCACCGGCGCCGCTCCTCCAAGAAACTTCCGCAGCTCGGGGTCCAGATTCCCCAGCAGCATTCCTATCAACAGCGGAAGCACCGACCCCAGCATCGTCTGCCACGGAAACGTCGCCAGCCCCGCCACGCCCAGCGTCAGCATCGTCAGAAACGGCCCCGACTCCACCGCCATGATCGAGTACGCCGCCGCATCCTCCGCGCGTCCGTACTGCGCCATCAGCGCCATGTAAATGCCGCCGTTCGTATCGTTGATCGCCGCGACCACTGCCAGCGCCGAGAGCCCCGCCAGCCATCCGTGGTGCACCGGTCCGGTCCCCAGCAGACGCCCCAGGATCGAAGCTGCCACGATGCCGAGCACGACCTTCGTCCCCAGCAGAACGCCGCCGCTGCGCACCACCCGCGGCAGCGATCGCACCTCGATCGTGCTCCCCAGGCAGGTGTAGAACACCGCAAGGATCGGCAGCGATCCCGTAAACAGCGCACCCGTGAACGAGCCGAAAAACCTCCCGAAGTTCGGGAACAGCGTGGCCAGCACCGCGCCGAAGCCCAGAGGGACGACCATCATCCCGCCCGGCACCCTCTCGATCGATCGCTTGATGTGGATAGAGCCTCCGGGAAACTTGAACCGACCCTCTGCGTGCCCGCCTCAGATCACATGCACTATCTGAAAGTCAGACCATCCAGCCGCCCCATCGAGTATGCTTCGGTTGGCTTACAGAACAGCTGCTCATCGTACGTAGAATCCGACATCTAGGAGTTTCCATGAAGAAGCGGTTCGGAACAACAGGTGTGAACCGGCGCCATCTGCTCGCGGGCATGGGAGCCACCGTTCTTTCCTCCCTGCACACCCCTGCCCTGGCCTCGGCCCCTGCCGCCCAGGCCGCGCGATCCGACCCCAAAGGCCAGCTCAAGATCGTCGACATCGAGCTGATCGAGCTCACCGGCTCCTACGAAACCGAAGCTGGCATCAACGGCCAGAGCCAGGTCAACCCGCTCGAAATCTACGACTCTCTCCGGCCACCCGTCTACCACGACAAACCCGCCGGCAAAAAGCGCGTCACCACCAAGGCTATCTACATCCGTATCCGCACCGACGGCGGCCCCGACGGTCTCTACGGCCCCATCGAGCGCGACGCCGCCATGGTCATTCGCGAGGATCTCCGCCACTTCCTGATCGGCAAGGACGCCCTCGCCGGCGAGGCCCTCTGGGATCAGATGTACCGCTCCAATCGCCACTCCCGCGCCGGCTTCTTCATGATGGCCATCAGCTCGGTCGACATCGCGCTCTGGGACATCCGCGGCCGCCACTACGGCGTTCCCGTCTACCGCCTGCTCGGCGGGCCCACCCGCGACAGCGTCGAGGTCTACGCCAGCTGCCTCGGCTTCTCGCTCGAGCCCGAGGCCGTCCGCACCCGCGCCCTCGCCCTGCAGAAAGAAGGCTACCGCTATCAGAAGTGGTTCATGGGCTACGGCCCCGGCTCCGGCCCCGAAGGCATGCGCAAAAACGTCGAGCTCGTTCGCATCCTTCGCGAAACCGTCGGCGACGACACCGAGCTGATGTTCGACGCCTTCAGCGGCTGGAACGTCGACTACGCCCTCGAATGGGCCCACCAGGTCGAGAAGTTCCGCCCCTTCTGGATCGAAGAGGCCACCAACCCCGCAAAGGTCGAGACCTTCGCTACGCTGCACCGCAGCACCACCGTCCCCATCGCCTCCGGCGAGCACTTCTACGGTCGCTGGGAGGTCGAGCACTATCTCCAGGCCGGCGGCCTCTCCGTCGTGCAGGCCGACCCCGAGTGGTGCGGCGGCATCTCCGAGCTGCTCAAGATCGGCACCGTCGCCTCCCTGCACGACGTTCCCGTCATCCCGCACGGCCACTGCATCCATGCCTCACTCAACGTCGTCGCCAGTCAGTCCCCGGGGACCTTCCCGCTCTGCGAATACCTCATCCTCAAAATGAGCAACTTCTACCACTTTGAGAAGAACCCGCCCTTCCCGCAGCGCGGTCGCCTCGCGCTGCCCACCGGCCCGGGCTTCGGCATCGAGCTCGACCCCGCCAAGATCGAATCCCAGAAGACCCTCACCTGGGAGTAGCCGCGAGTAGGGAGGATGTGTGTCCGCCTACCTGGCCGGGCACACATCCTCTCCCGCCCGCATCTGCTGGAACGGTGCCGCAATCGCCGCGACGCTCTGCATCCGGCCGTTCTTCATCACGCATTGCACCCGCGTGATGTCCTTGATCTCCGTCAGCGGATTTCCCTCCACCAGGATCATGTCCGCCAGCTTGCCCGGAGCGATCGTTCCCAGGTCGCCATCCAGCGCCGCCGCCTTCGCCGCCGCTGAGGTCACCGTCTGCAGCGCCTGCCACGGCTGCAGCCCGTACTTCACCTGTGAAATCAGGTTCAGGTGCAGCGACGTCGACGGCAGATCCAGCGGAGAATCCGTTCCTCCGATCACCAGCCCCTTGTTCTCGAGCACCGCCTTCACCGTCGCCTCTTCGCGCATGGCGCGCTCCAGGTTGGCGTCCTGCGGCGTATGCAGCGCCGCATCGCGTCCCTTCACCAGCCGCTCGGTCTCCCATGGCGGCGCCACGCGGTACCGCGGATCATCGGCCAGCGACGGCATATCCACCACCACTCCCTGGTTCAGCAGCGTCGAGATCGTCCACATCCCCGAGTCCGCAATCAGGTCCCGCACATCCTCATACGATCTCCCCGTCAGCGAGCGCGAGTAGGCATAACCCGTCCTCGCCGTCGCCGACACATGGCTCATGCCGTCGTTGCCCAGCGCCACCGCCGGCAGCAGGTAGTGCCCCGCCGTCTGCACTCCCATCTGCGTATGCGCGAAGTTCGCTCCTTCCTTCACCCACGCATACGGCAGCCGCACATAGAGCTTCATGAAGTCGAAGTCCAGCCCCTTCAGCCGCGCGAACTCGCGATGCAGCTGCTCCTCGCTGGTCGTCGGAATCATCATCGGGTAGTACGTGCGCTCGCCGTCGATCGCCTCCCCTGTCGCAAACAGCCGCGGCCCCGTCGCCGCTCCGCTCAGAAAGCTCTCCTTCTGCTCCACCGCGCGATACGCCTGGTCCGCCATATCCCGCAGCGTCGTGATCCCGTACACCATCCACAGCCTTCCCAGCCGGTCCCCGTAGTAGATCGAGTTATCCGAGTTCGGGTGCGCATGGCTCTCCCACAGCCCCGGCAGCAGCGTCGATCGCGGAGCCTCCACGCTCCTCGCCCCGCTTGGAACCCGCCTGGTCCCATGCGGCGCCACCCACACAATGCGATTCGCCGTCACCAGCACATCCTGGTCGTTCAGCACCGCACTGCCCTTGCCACTCCATACACGCGCCGCATGGATCAGCACGGATCCCGTCGGCTTATCCTGCTTCCACGTCAGCGTCACCGGGACCGGCGTGATCGTCTTCGACCTGCGGTCGATCATCCGCAGCTTGCCCACCGACACATACAGGATCTTGCTTCCATCCGCGGACCACGTCGGCGCATCCGTAATCTCGCCGTTCAGCAGCTCTGCCTTGCCCGCGGGCCTCCCCGTCTCATCCACCGGCATCGTGTACAGCAGGTCATCCATCACGAACGCGATCTCATGCCCCGCCGGCGAGTAGATGGGCCCATCCTCCGTGCGTGTCGATACCGACTCAAACGGCGCCGGCGCGATCCACTCCGTCTTCTTCGTCGCCACATCCACCGCCAGGATCGACGACGTGCCCTCGCGGAACCGCCGCGTATACGGCTTCACGGTCGCAATCAGCACCGTCTTCCCGTCCGGAGAAAACGCCGGCCGCCCCGGAAAGAACGTCGCCGCCGCCAGCACCTCCGACCTCCCACTCTCGACCGTCGTCATCCACGTGGCTCCCGTCTGATCCTGCCACGCGATGCGCTTCGCATCCGGAGACCACACCGGAAAGATCTGGGCCTTCGCCTTATCCTCCGCCAGCGGCCGGTCCGCCCCCGTCGCTACGTCCAGGATGTACACGTTCTCCACGCCGCCCTTGTCCGACACATACGCGATCTGCCTCCCATCCGGTGACCACATCGGCCCCTGCTTGTAAAACGCATCATGCGTCAGCGCCCTCGGCTTCGGATCCCCGACCTTCAGCAGCTGCAGCTGATTCAGCGCCACAAAGGCCACCATCTTCCCATCCGGCGAAAGCGCCGGTGCAAAGATTCCCTTCGCCATGTGCGGTGTCGTTTCATCGAAGTCGAAGTGCTTCGGCGTGTACTTCGGCCGCCACGCGTCGATGTCCGCCGTGAACGGAATCTCCTCCACCTTGCCGCTCGTTACATCCGCGCGCAGGATGTGCCCATTCGCCGTATACAGCATCTCGCTGCGCGACACCCACACCGCCGGAAACGGAAACGTATCGTCATACTTCGTACTCACCGGCTTGCCGTCCACGGTCATCACGGCGCTGCCTGAAAGCGCTCCCGCCCCCACCAACGACACCACCGCCAGCGTTCCATCCGGCGAATACGATGGCGACTCGAACCTCCCCGCCACCTTCGGATCCCCTGCCACCCGCTTCGTCGCTCCCGACGCCACATCCACCGACATCAGCGTCCGCCCCTGCACGCCACCCACGCCCGGTGCCCCCGGGACGAAGAACCCGTCCACATACGTGATCGATCCCCCGTCCGGTGAAAACGTCGGCTCGTACTCGTCGTCGTGGCTCGAGGTCAGCTGCTTCAGCGCACCGCTCGCCACATCCACCGTCCAGATGCTGTACGAGCCCTGAAAAGCCCGGTCCGACGCAAACGCGATCGTCCTCCCGTCCGGCGAAAACGCCGGCTCGCGATCGTCGCCATGCCCGGTCGTCACCTGCCTCAGCCCAGTGCCATCCGGATGCATCGTCCATATGTGAAACGTCCCACCCTGGTACGACTGGATCGCCACCAGATCTCCCTTCGGCGAAAACACCGGATGCGACGCCTCCACCACCGGATCCGTGATTCGCTTGGCCTGCCCTCCTGCCATCGGCATGGTGTAAATCATTCCCTGCAGATCGAACAGAATCGTCTCCCGGTCCGGCGAAACCGCCACCGCCATGTTCGTGCCCTCATGCACCGTGATCACCTTGTGCACACCGGCCGTCCCGGAAGTCTTCGACTGCGCCCACCCAACCGGCGCAAACGATGCAGCCACCAACACGTGCGGAATCCAGCGCATACCGACAAAGCTCCTTAACCGGAACGGAACGGGATCGAAGTGGAGAGACCTGGAACGAGACGCAGGCCAGAAACTGCAGCTGACTTGAGAAGTACTCAACGTACAGAGAAGTATTCAAGATACAGAGAAGCATTCAAGATACGTGCTTCTTCCAGCGCTTGCCGCCTTTCCGTACACCGCGCTCTTGCCGACCTTCGTAGAGGCGTACAGATGGGTGCTGACTGAGATCGAAAACTGCAAGGAAAGCTATAGCGCCGGCTGCACAGTGTGCCTGCGCCAGCGGACATCGGATCACCGGCTCCCACGCGCATCGAGCAAGAAACGCCCACCTTCACCCCGCGCTGCCTGTCCCAGGAAACCATTCCGAGTTGGACAGTCCAAACATGAACGATGGAGCCCCGCCCGCCCAGGCCACGTATGCGAGAACGCCCCCCGCTCCCCAACCTCGAACCATCCCCCCTCCCCTGTTCTTCCCGTTACCGCGACGTACACTGGTCTCGCTTCGCCGCGCCGCCGTGCCTCCCCGCCAGCCCCACGCCGCAGGGATCCCCCGGGCGCGCACCCCCCAGCCCGCCGGAGGTCAACGCATGTCGGCCACACCCACCCAGTCCCTCTCCCTCCACCCCGACCCGCAGCACTGGCGCGAGCACGGCATCCGCGTCGTCCCCGCCGGCCAGCGCTCCTGCGACACCCCCGAAACCCTCGGCATGAACCGTCAGGTCGCCATCAGCGGCTCCCGCTCCGGCTCCTCCCACCTCTGGGCCGGCACCAACCGCATCGAGCCCGGCGCCTCCACCGGCCCCCACCACCACGGCGCGCTCGAAAGCATCATCTACATCGTCCACGGCCGCGCCCACATGCGCTGGGGCAACCGCCTCGAGTGGATCACCGAAGCCGGCCCCGGCGCCTTCCTCCTCGTTCCGCCCTTCGTCCCCCACCAGGAGCTCAACGCCTCCACCACCGAAGAGCTCCACTGCGTCCTCGTCCGCAGCGGCCAGGAAGAGATCGTCATCAACCTCGACGACCTCGACATCGTCGACACCCCCGAGTGGGTCGACACCTCCAGCTTCCTCCCGGCCCCCATCCGCTAGCCGCTAGCCCGGCCCCCACTCCCATCCTCTAGCCCCGCCAGTTCACCCCGCCCCCGGCCCAGCACACCCGTGTTCTAGGCCGCCGGGCCGCCGAGTCGCGCGTCCACTCTCCCCTTCCTGTCCGCTCCCCGAATCCCGCGGCACGTCGCTCCCCGACGCATAAATTGCGCAAAAACTCACGGGCTATTGATTGATATGTAATATATTTGGTCTAATTGCTGCCCTTTTTCTTCCTGCGTCTTTCTCCCGCACCCAGTGCTCGGAGTCCGCAGCCGTACCGTTCGGAGGTCTTATGAAGTTCCGCCCATCTCTTGCACTGCTCCCTGTGCTGCTCGTCTCGGTCCTGGCCGCCTCGGCTCAGTCCACCGCCACGCTCTCCGGCACCGTGACCGATCCCTCCGGCGCCGCCGTCCCCGGCGCGCACGTCAGCATTCACTCCCTCGCCACCGGCGCCGACCGCCAGATCGATACCGACTCCGCCGGCCTCTACACCGCCCCCTCGCTCCAGCCCGGCGACTACAAGGTCCAGGCCACCGCCTCCGGCTTCAGCGCCTACACCGTCCAGAAGCTCAACCTCAGCGTCGACCAGCGCGTCGTCCTCGACATGAAGCTCGCCGTCGCCTCCGCCGGTGAAACCGTCCAGGTCGAAAGCCTCGCTCCCCAGATCGAGACCCAGACCATGACGGTCGGGCAGGTCATCGGCCGCAACACCGTCCAGGAGCTGCCTCTCAACGGCCGCCACTTCCTCGACCTCACCACCCTCACCCCCGGCGGCGTCGTCGCTCCCACTGCCGGCAGCCTCACCGGCTCCAGCCGCGGCCTTGGCGCCAACTCCTTCATCACCGCCGGCAACCGTGAAGACACGGTGAACTTCCAGATCAACGGCATCAACCTGAACGACATGAGCCAGAACCAGATCACGTTCCAGCCGTCGATCAACACCACCTCTGAGTTCAAGATCAACAACTCCACCTTCTCCGCCGAGTACGGCCGTTCCTCCGGCTCCATCGTCAACGTCGCCACCCGCTCCGGCACGAACCAGTTTCACGGTGAAGTCTTCGACTATTTCCGTAACGACGCCCTCGACGCCCGCAACTACTTCAATCGTGACTTCAACGTCACCACCGGCCTCCCCCTCGGCATCACCGGAAAGAAAGCTCCGCTCAAGCGCAACAACTTCGGCGTCGCCCTCGGCGGCCCCATCTGGCGTGATCACACCTTCTTCTTCTTCAGCTACGAAGGCCTCCGCCAGCACCAGGGCATCCTCCAGAACTCCACCGTCCTCTCCGCCGCCCAGCGTGCCGCCACGGTAGCCGCCGGTAAGCCCGCCGCCAACGCCCTCCTAGCCGTCATCCCCGTCGCTAACAGCGGCAACAACTACGTCTCCTTCACGCCCGGTCCCGTGCAGATCGACCAGTACACCGGCGACGTCAGCCACCACATCAGCGCCAGCGACCAGATCCACGGCTTCTACGCCTTCCAGAAGGACGTCCGCACCGAGCCCAACCTGCAGGGTGACACCATCCCCGGCTTCGGCGATCACCGCAACGCGCACCGCCAGGTCCTCACGATCAACGAGACCCATATCTTCAGCCCCCGGCTCGTCAATGAAGGGCGCCTCGGCTTCAACCGCATCGGCATCGCCTTTATCCCCAACACGCCGCTCAACCCCAACAGCTTCGGTATCGGCGACGGCGTCAACGCAAACATCGGCCTGCCCCAGATCACCTTGTCTGACATCGGCCTGGTCTTCGGTGGTCCCTCCGGCTTCCCGCAGGGCCGTACTGACACCCTCGGCGTCGCCTCGGACACCGCCACCTTCCTCAGGGGCAAGCACAGCGTGAAGTTCGGCGGTGAGTTCCGTCGCTTCCTCGGCGCCAGCTTCGCCGGTGACACTGGCACCCTCACCTATGCCAGCACTACCAGCAACTTCATGCAGGACACCGCCACCGGCTTCAGCATCCAGCCCACCACCCTCAGCAGCCGTATCTATGTCAACGCGGCTGCCGGTTTCGTGCAGGATAACTACAAGATCAACGAGCACCTCAACATCGAAGCCGGTCTCCGCTTCGAGTGGAACGGCACGCCCGCTGAGGGTGCCAACCGCTTCGTGGTGTTCAACGCCAGTAATTCCACCCTGCAGCGGGTCGGCACACCAGGCCTGCCCTCGGTCTACAAGCAGAACTACACCGTCGAGCCCCGCGTCGGCATCGTGTACGACATCTTCGGCTCCGGCCGGTCCGTCATCCGTGGCGGCTATGCTCTGCTCGCCGACCAGCCTACTACTACCAACGTCAGCGGTCTCACCACCAATCCGCCCTTCAGCACCTCGGTCTCCTACGCCAACGCCGCGGCTCCCATCCCTGTCGCCTCGCTTTATAACTCGGCCCGGGCCTCCGGCATCTCGCTGTCTGATGTCAATCGCAACTTCCGCAACTCCTACACCGAGACCTACAACCTGAACATCCAGCAGGCCCTGCCCGCCGGCATGGTGGCCTCCATCGGCTACTACGGCTCGGTCGGCCGCCACCTCCGCGTCCGCACCAACGAGAATCAGCCCATCAACGGCACCACCCGCCCCTACACGCTGCTCGCCGCATCCAGCCCCATAGCCCCCTTAGCCTCGATCGCCTCCAACATCTCGCAGGCGAACAGCGTCTCCAGCTCCAACTACAACGCCATGTGGGTGACCCTGTCCAAGACCATGAGCCATGGCCTGGAGTTCAACATGAATTACCAGTGGACCAAGTCCATGGACATCAACTCCCTTGGCTCTCAGGGCGTCTACGTCCTCCAGGACAGCTACAACCCCGGCAACAACTACGGCCTGTCGGACTTCGACGTCCGCCAGCACTACGCTGGCACGGCGATCTATAGCCTGCCTTTCAAGCGCAACCGCCTCGTCTCGGGATACCAGCTCTCCACCATCATGCAGTACCAGACCGGCAACCCTGTCAACATCACCGCCGGCAACTCCACCTACACCGGTGTGGCCGGCGTCGTCCGTCCCAACATCGTCGGCAAACCCCTCACCTCCAAGCAGCAGGCTCCTGGCCTGGTCAACGTTAACTTCATCCAGAACCCCACGGGCACGATCTGCAATCTCACCACCTCCAACTCCGCCTGCACTTACCAGATCGTGGCCACCCAGTCCTCCAGCGGCGCCCTCACCTACACGGGTATCGGCAACATGCAGCGCAACTCCGTGATTGGCCCCGGCTTCGCCGACCTCGACGTCTCGGCCGAGAAGGACACCAAGATCGCCGAAAGCCTCACCTTCAAGCTCCGGGTGGACGCCTTCGACATCTTCAACCACCCAAACTTCGGTCAACCCTCGGGCAACGTCCAGTCCTCCACCTTCGGCCAGATCTCCTCAACCCGCTTCGCCACCAGCGATGGCGGCTCCTCTCGTCAGCTCCAGATCAGCGGTAAGCTCATCTTCTAACCGCTTCTCTCTGCAAAGGGCCTGCGCTTCCTCGGACCAATCCCCGGCGGCAAGCGCAGGCCTTTTTATCTGCTGTTCAAAACCACGTATATGTCGCTAAAACGACACTAAAAGCACTTAAAACGACACTAAAAACACGCGAGAGATCACACCTCATGGTCAATCTGCCGCAGGTTCTCAAGGCCCCGAATCTCACCGAGCTCGCCTACCTGAGCGTCAAGAAACACCTTCTCAACGGCTCTCTCGAGGAAGGCCAACGCCTTACGGAAGAGTCACTTGCCAGCCAGCTCGGAATGAGCAAGTCCCCCGTCCGCGAAGCCCTCAACCGCCTCGAAAGTGAGGGCCTGGTCTGCATCGAAGCCCGCCGCGGAGCCTTCGTCCGCCGCTTCTCCGCCAAGGAAACCCGCGACCTCTTCGACACCCGCGAAGTCCTTGAAGTTCATGCACTTAGCATCGCCCACATCACTCCCCAGCTACTCCAGGACCTCTCCGAAAGCCTGGCCCGAACCACCCACTATGTGCAGCAGGGAAACAAGTTAGCCCACGTCGAAGAAGACGTCAGCTTCCATGTGCTCATCGCCCGCGCCACCGGCAACAACGAGCTCTGCCGCATCCTCGAGAACATCCACCAGAAGAGCCTCCTGTCCCGCTCGCGCAGCTATCACCTCTCCGCCTCCAGGGCTCCCCTCAGCCATCGCAACATCTACGTCGCCCTGCGCGAAGGCGATCGCGCCGCAGCCCAGCACGCCATGCGGGAACACATCATCTTTGTCCGCGATTCCCTGCTCTCCTCCTTCACCACGCGGGGTCAGGATGCTGCCCCCGTGCCCCCAGCCGACGGCTCGCCCTCCTGAGCCATTCGCCCCCCCCCGGGCC
>DATLMQ010000195.1:0-5533 GCA_035537215.1 Acidobacteriaceae bacterium | reverse complement strand
TACGCGGCTGGGCGGAGTGTCAATCCCTCGAAGGTGGGCGTGTCCCCTTGAGTGAGGCGTGTCCCGTGCGTGGCACAGGAGCAGCGGCCCCGGTTCCGGGTACTCTCCGCAGCGTGGAGAAAGACAAAGGGCGCCAGCCTTGATGGCCGACGCCCTGTCGGGGGTCGCGTGTAGGGCCCGGGAAAGGGCCATTCCGGGTTTAGCGGCGGACGGTGCGCGCAGGTGGAAGGGCGGCCTTCTTGCCACTCTTGGCGCGCCAGTCCTGGTAGGCAACCAGCATGGGCGCGGCGACAGCAATGGACGAGTAGGTGCCGATGAGGATGCCAACCACCAGGGCGAAGGAGAAGCCGTGCAGGACTTCACCGCCGAAGAGGTACAGGCTAAGCACCGTCATGAAGGTGAGGCCGGAGGTGAGGACGGTCCGGCTCAGGGTCTGGTTGATGGAGCGGTTCACGACGTCGGCAAGCTTCTCGCGGCGGTTCAGGGCGAGGTTCTCGCGGATGCGATCGAAGACGACGATGGTGTCGTTCATCGAGTAGCCGATCAGAGTGAGGATGGCCGCGATGACGGTGAGGGAGATCTCCTGGTTGGTGAGCGAGAAGGCGCCAACGGTGATCAGCGTGTCGTGGAACACGGCGACGACAGCCGCGAGGCCGTAGATGAGCTCAAACCGGAACCAGAGATAGATGAGCATGCCGATAAGCGAGTAGATGGTGGCGAGCCAGGCCTGGTGCTGGAGCTGCCTGCCGGCGGTAGGACCGACGATGTCGACGCCCTGCACGGCGAAGGCGGAGTCGTGGTAGTTGGCCGCGAGGGCGTTCTCGACCTCGGAGCGGCCCTGGTCGTGGGCGGTGTCCTGAGCCGTGGACTGCGGCAGGCGAACGATGACGTTGTTCGCGGCTTCGCCCTTGGCGCCCGAGATCCGCTGGATCTGCGCGTCATGGATGCCGGCACGGTCCATGGCCGTGCGAAGGTGGTCCTCGTTAGGGGGGGCGTCAAAGTGGACGGTCACCTGGGTGCCGCCCTTGAAGTCGACGCCGAGAGGGATGCCATGCCAAAAGGCCATGCTGAGCAGGCCGGCCACGGAGAAGATGAGCGAGAAGCCGAGGAAAAACCACTTCTTACCCAGCCAGTCGATGTTTACATTGCGAAACAGTTCCACGTCGATCCGTATCCTTCTCGCGGCGCCGGTGCAGCCGCAACGTAATCCTAAAAAGCTGAGTCCGCCGTTAGATCGACAGCGCCGCACCGCGCTCGCGGCGGCTGAGCAGCGTGTCGAAGATGACGCGCGACACGAAGACGGCGGTGAAGAGGTTGGCAAGCAAACCGAAGGTCAGGGTAACGGCGAACCCTTTGACCGGGCCGGTGCCGAAGATGAACAGAATGGCCGCCGAGACGATGGTGGTGATGTGCGTGTCGAGGATGGTGAGCCAGGCGTGCGCGAAGCCATCCTGCACCGCCGCGGCAGAGGTCTTGCCGAGGCGCAGCTCCTCGCGGATGCGCTCGAAGATGAGCACGTTCGAGTCGACGCCCATACCGATGGTGAGGATCACTCCAGCGATGCCCGGGAGCGTCAGGGTGGCGTGAGTGAAGCCCATGAAGCCCAACAGAATCACAAGGTTCAGGAGGAGAGCGAGATCGGCGTTGATGCCCGCGCCACGGTAGTAGACCAGCATGAAGACCATGACGGCGAGCATGCCGGCAACGGCGGCGACGACGCCCTGGTGGATGCTCGCGCGGCCGAGCGACGGCCCAACGGTGCGGGTTTCGAGGTACTTGATGGAGGCGGGGAGCGATCCGGTGCGGAGCATGAGGCTGAGGTCGTTGGCCTGCTCCTGCGTAAAGCCGCCGGTGATGCGGCCCTGGTCGCGAATCGGGTTCTCGATGTTGGCGACCTCGCGAATTTTGTTCTCGAGGACGATGGCCATGGCGCTGTTCACGTTGGCGCCGGTGTACTTGTAGAAGCGGTCGCCGGCGTCGGTAGTGAGGGTAAAGCCGATGGACGGCCGGCCGTTCTCGTCGGTCTCCGGCTGGGCGCCACGGAAGTCGGTGCCTTCGACGATGGAGGCACGCTTGAGCGCATACCACTGGTCGGGGCCACCCATGCCGTTGGTGCCGCTGAGCAGCTCCTCGTCGGGAGGGACCGCGCCGTTGAGGGCGGCGAGGGCCTGCTGCTGGTCCGGCCAGGGACCGCCGGCGACGGCGTGGATCTCGAGCTTGGCCGTGGACTGGATGATGTTCTCGACACGGGCGGGGTCATCGACGCCGGGAAGCTGGACCAGGATCTGGTTGTCGCCGAGGCCGTACTTCTCGATGACCGGCTCCGAGACGCCCAGACGGTCGATGCGCTCGCGAATCGTCTCGATGGAGGTATCGAGGGTGCGGGCTTCGAGGTCGCGGATCGCGGCCTGCTTCATGGTCATGGTGTAGCCGCCGCCGGGGGCGGAGGTGACGTCATAGGCCGAGTATTCGTTGCCGGTGAGCGTGCTGTGCACGTCGTTGGCCTGCGCGGCGTTGTTGGCCTTTACCGTGATGACCTCAGGATGAGCGGGGTCGAGCTTGGCCGCCGAGCCGCCCTGGGCCGCGAGGGTCTCATTGAGGCGCTGCACGTCGCGGTCGCTGGTGGAGTTCACCGCTTCGGCGACCTGCACCTGCAGAACCAGGTGGGTGCCGCCGCGGAGGTCCAGCCCCAGGTGAATACGGTCGGTGAGGGTCTGCTTCAGCCCGCCATGCGGAATGCCGACGATCCCATAGATAAAGATCACCAGGACCGCAACGATAAATCCTGTCTTGCCCTTCAGGTTCTTGCCCATCGTGTGTCTCGAATCCTTGCCTTGCGGGCTACCATCCAGCCCGAATCGCGGGGCTTGCTCGCGCCCGCTGCGCCGTGTTGTGCCACGGAAGTTGCGGCGATGCGACTACGCCTTGGGTTCCTCATCGGTGGTGACCGCGGAGATGGCGCTCTTCACCATCTCCAGCTTGACGCCGTCCGGCGAGGTGCGGACGATCACGGTGTCATCCTTGACGGTGACGACGGTGCCGCGAATGCCGCCGTTGGTTGTAACACGGTCGCCGGACTTCAGCTTTTCCAGCATTCCCTGCCACTGCTTCTGCTTACGCTGGTTGGGTGCGATAAGCAGGAAGTACATGGCTACAAACATCACCAGAAGAAAAGGAAGGCCGCCGAGCGAGCCTAAACCACCGGCCGCGGCCACCATTCCAAGCGAGGAAGAACTCACGATCACGAGTGCCGGTCCTACTCACGCGCCTGGCCGCGCACATAACGCCGTGCACCGGCTGCGCTGTAACGGAAGATATCGGGAGATTTGCTGCACAAACGGGCCAGCGCCGGGACTGAGGAAACGCAACGCCGCGCCTGCGGGCACGGATGTGGCCTGCGTCTACCCCTCCCAGCCAATCACACCTGAGCGTTAAGCATCGCCGCTTGCCCCCGCCCTGTCAAGAAATCTACCGGTTTTCTCACCGGGAGAGTCACCCTCTGGAGTATCAATGGATGGGCAGAGGAGGCTTGGGCCTTGATGAACGGCAAACGCAGCTCCCATGTGGATGTCCTGGTCGCCGGGGCCGGGCCGGTAGGACTGACGGCGGCGGCCGAGCTGGCGCGGTTCGGGCTTTCGGTCCGGATTGTGGACAGGGCCGCCGGACGGACGGACAAGTCCAAGGCGCTGGTGGTGTGGAGCCGCACGCTGGAGCTGCTGGACCGCGCCGGCTGCGGAGAGGCCCTGGTGGCAGCCGGGCAGAAGTGCGTGGCCGCGAACCTGATGTCCGGCCCGGAGACCCTGGCGCACGTGCGCCTGGACACGATCGCGTCGCCGCACCCGTATGCGCTGATGCTGCCGCAGAGCGAGACCGAGCGCCTGCTGGAGAATCAGCTGGGCAGCCTGGGCGTGGAGGTGGAGCGCAGCGTGGAGCTGACGGCCCTGGCGCAGGATGCCGAGGGTGTCGCCTGCGCGGTGCGGGGCGCAGATGGCGGCGAAGAGAGCATCGAGGCGGCATGGGTTGTGGCCTGCGACGGAGCGCACTCCACCGTGCGCCACAGCCTCGGGCTGGCGTTTGAGGGGAGCACGCTGGCGAGCGACTGGGTGCTGGCTGATGTGCATGTGCGGGGCCTGCTGCACCCGGACGAGTTGCACCTGTGCTTCCACGAAGACGGCGTGCTGGCGATCTTTCCGATCGGACCGGGACGGTTTCGGCTGGTGGCGAATGTGGGGGAGGTCCGGGAGGAGCGCGCCCGGCCCGACCCGACGCTTGCGGACGTGCAGGCCCTGGCCGATCGGCGCGGTCCCGGAGGGCTGTTGGCCTCGGACCCCGTATGGCTGTCGAATTTCCGCATCAACGAGCGCAAGGTCCCGGACTATCGGGCGGGCCGGGTGTTTCTGGCAGGGGACGCAGCGCACGTCCACAGCCCTGCCGGTGGGCAGGGTATGAATACGGGCATACAGGACGCGTGCAATCTGGCATGGAAGCTGGCCCTGGTGCAGCGGGGGATGTGCGCGCCGGAGCCTCTGCTGTCCAGTTATAGCGCCGAGCGCAGCCCGGTGGCAGTCGATGTGCTGAAGGGGACGGGCGTACTGACCTCGGTGGCGACGCTGCACAACCGGACGCTGCAGGCGGTTCGCAATGCGGCAGCGTCGCTGCTGTTCGGTCTGCCGCTGGCACAGCATAAGCTGGCCGAGCAGCTGACCGAGGTGGCGGTGGGGTACCCGCATAGTCCCCTGAACAGCCATGTGCATCATGTGGCGGGCACACCGGCCGCGGGAGAACGCGCTCCGCTGGGGAGTGCGCCTGGCAAGGCTGGGTGGACAGCGGCAGGGCAGCCTCCGCAGTTTGCGCTATTTGCGGAGCCGAGTGAGGATGCGGCAGCTCTGCTGTCGCTGTTTCCTACGCTGATCGAGCCAAAGATGTATCCGCCGTTTGCACCGGGTGGTGTCTGGCTGGTGCGCCCGGACGGCTATATCGCTGTGGCTACGCGCGCGGGCCACGCGGGCGAGGTCGCGACATTTCTACAGACGCTCACGGGAGACGCGGCGGCCTGACGGATCACAAGGGGGCTCAGGCGAATGCCTGGTTTACGTTCTCGATGGCTTCGTCGATCTCCGCAGTGTTCTTATAACCGACCGTTACAGAGTCGACGCCGGCATTCCGAAACGCAAAGCGCATCGCTTTCTGGCGGTCCTCGCGGTTGAAGACTCCCTCACCGACCAGCTTCATGCTGATGACACCCATGCCGGCGGCGCGGGTCTGCTTGATGTGCTGCACGACCTGGTTTACGTCGCCCTGATCGCTCTCGTAGTTCTCCCCGTCCATGCGGGTGCCCTTGTGGTTGACGCGGATCATGGCGACTTGGAGCCACTTGTTATCCGGAACCTGGCGGAGTGCAGGCAGGCCATGTACGGAGGCGCCGCGGCTGCGGATCGCCTGGCGCTGCTGGGCCTGGTGGATGCCGTCCTGCCAGCGCTTGCTCTCGTCCGGCCAGTTTGAGGTGTGCTGCCAATGCAGAAGCATGATGTCG
>DATLMQ010000194.1:0-8626 GCA_035537215.1 Acidobacteriaceae bacterium | reverse complement strand
TAGTCCTGCTCCCAGAAGCGGCGGCTCTCCCACGCGACCTTGTAGGCGCTCGCGTAGGTGCACTCGTCGATCACCTTCTTGTAAGGTGCGCTGAGGTCGTTCGGTGTCTTCTTCAGGATCGTCAGAGGCATGCCGCAGAGGCAGAAGTCCGCCTCGATCATCTTCGGCGAGCCACCCTCGGTGTAGCTCACCTTGACGCCCTTGCCGGCCTTGCGGATCTCCGTGACCGGAGCGTTGAACTTGATGATGCTGCCCAGCGACTTGGCGAAGGCATACGGGATACGGTCCATCCCGCCGACCGGCTGGAACATCGTGGCCTGCATGTCGAACTGCTGGTCGAACATCATGCCCTGCCAGAAGTTCGCGTCCAGCAGCGTGTGCATGTCGATGGGATCGTTGAGCACGCCATTCTGGTCGCCGGCGCCGGCCAGCTGCTTGTAGCCCGCGCGGTCGCTGCCGGCGTATTTGCCCGCCTCGTCCAGCGGACCGTAGATGCGCAGAAACGACAGCATCCTGTCGCGGTCTTCCTTGGTGAGATCGGCATCCAGCGCGCCCTGGTTCACGCACTTCATCAGCAGCTCGCTCACATGGCCGCGCGTGTCGTTGATGGCGCGCCGCATCACGACAGGTTGCCCGCCCATCACTCCATCGTTCTGCAGGTGCGCGGAGTTGGTCATGTTCACTTCGACCTGCAGCTCCACGCCCAGCTTGCGGCAGTAGCCGAGGATCGTCGGATGAATGGAGGGCAGACGCGCGGGACCGAAGTTCTGGTAGTTCCCGGCGTCCCACGTACAGTGCTGCTTTGTGCCATCAGAGAACGTGACCGTATCGCCACCGCGCACCGTCCAGTTGCGGCCGCCAGGACGCTCACGCGCTTCGAGCACCGTACAGTCGTAGCCCAGCTTGCGGAGCTCATAGGCGGAGACCAGGCCGGCGATGCCCGCGCCCAGAATCACCACCTTGACGCCCTTGCCCGAGCCCTGTGCTGCCGGCACCTCTGCCACAGCCCGGCTCGGCTCCATCAGGCCCAGGCCTTGCATCGCCGTAAAGGCTGCGCTGTATCCGCCCGCCTGGCCCACTCGCATCAGGAAATCCCGTCTAGACACTGCCATTCCCGTCTCCTTTTTTTAACGTGATGTTGCGGTGCGGCCCTCCCGCCCCTCGGCGTCTGACGAAGTGTGGTTCAGCGGAAGGTGGACCCGCCCTCGGCAGACTGACGTGAGTCACTGCGATGGACACGTCCCCCTGAACCGCAGGAGGAGCCCTGATTGTTACGTGGTAGCTACACTGTACCTCAGCTTCCGAACATGCAAAGCGGGGAACTGCGGCTGGTGGGCGATGCTCGCCTGCCGTCTATGCGGCTGCGTATACTTTCGGTGCGTGCCTTCAGCCTCTCGAATTGACTCTGCGGCAATCCCGGGCTCGGGAAGACCCAGCCCTGCCGAGGCTGCGATCGCCCCGGTCGCCGGGCACGGCAAACCGGCCTGGGGCCGTCGCCGGCTGCTGCTGCTGGCCGTGTTCATCACCTACAGCCTGGCCTATCTCGATCGCGCGAACTACGGTTTCGGCGCGGCGGCGGGCATGGCCCAGACACTCGCCATCACGGAGCGCCGCAGTGCCCTGCTGGGCGCGCTCTTCTTTCTCGGTTACTTTCTCTTCCAGGTGCCCGGCATTCTCGCAGCCAAACGCCTGAGCTGCTCGCGCATCGTGTTCGCGGCTCTGATTACATGGGGCACGCTGGCCACACTGACCGGGATCCTGCGCAGCTTCTGGATGCTGGCCATCGACCGCCTTCTGCTGGGCGTGGCCGAAAGCATCATCCTGCCCGCGATGATGCTTTTTCTGACGCGCTGGTTCACCAAGGCGGAACGTTCCCGCGCCAATGCGCTGCTGATTCTCGGCAACCCCTCCACTGTGCTGTGGATGTCGGCGATCACCGGATTTCTCATCCAGCGCTTCGGCTGGCAGAAGACCTTCATCTTTGAGGGTCTGCCCTCGATCGCCTGGGCGGTCGTCTGGATCTTCACGATGCGCGATTGGCCCACACAGGCCAAGTGGTTCCCGCAGGACGAGGCCCTGCGGCTTACCCGCCAGCTGGAAGAGGAACAGAAGGCCATGCCGCTGGCGGCCCATGCTTCCACCCAGAGCCTGCGCGCTACGCTGCTGCGCAAGGATGTCGTGGTGCTGTGCCTGCAGTACTTCTGCTGGAGCGTGGGCATTTATGGATTCGTGCTCTGGCTGCCTACGATCGTGCGGGCAGGATCGTCGCTTTCGATGGGAAGAACGGGCATGGTCTCCGCCCTGCCGTACGTTGTCTCCATCGCGCTCATGCTCCTCGTCTCGCACCTTTCGGATCGCACCCAGAAGCGCCGCGAGTTGGTCTGGCCCTTCCTGCTGATCGCCGGCGTGGCCATGCTGGGATCCTTTGTGCTGGCGCCCTACGGATTCATCTGGGCCTTCCTGTGCCTGGTGATCTCCGGCGGCTGCATGTATGCGCCGTACGGTCCGTTCTTCGCGATCATCCCGGAACGCATTCCGGCGCAGCGCGTCGGCGAAGTCCTGGCCCTGGTGAACAGCGCGGGCGCGCTCGGCGGGTTTGCCGGAAGCTATCTGGTCGGCCTGCTGCAGGCGGTGACGGGGAACGCCCGTGCCGGTTATCTGATGATGGCTTTGTCGCTGGTCTTCTCCTCGCTGCTTACACTTTGGCTGCCGGATGTGCCGGCGTCGGCGAAAGACCCGGAGGTGGCGCATGCCTGAGCGTTCTGCTCTTCCCCTAAGCGATGTGCTCGAGGACGACGCATCGCTGTATCCAACGCTGCGCACGCATGCTCCAGGTCCTGAAGGCATGCTGCCCATCACACCGGAGATGCTGCTCAGCGCGCCCTCCGGCAATCTCTTCGGGCTCACGCAAAATGCGGGAATGGGATGGGAGCCCTCGCGTCTTCTCGATCCCGAGTTTCTGATCCTGAGCACGCACGGCGGCCTGCGCGCCGCGGACGGAACTCCCATTGCGCTCGGTTTCCACACCGGACCCTGGGAGGTCGGGCTGCTGGTGGCAGAGGCCGCCCGTGAGTTCCGCAAGCTGCACGCGGTGCCGTTCGCAGGCGCCTGCACCGACCCCTGCGATGGCCGCACGCAGGGCACCGAAGGCATGCTGGACTCGCTGCCGTATCGCAACGACGCGGCCATGGTGCTGCGCCGTCTCATGCGTTCGCTGCCCACCCGCAAGGGTGTGATGGGCATTGCGACCTGCGACAAGGGTCTGCCCGCGATGATGATGGCGCTGGCCTCCTCGGGTCCCTTCCCGAGCGTGCTCGTGCCCGGCGGTGTCACGCTGCTGCCCGACTCCGGTGAAGATGCGGGCAAGGTCCAGACGATCGGAGCCCGCTTCGCGCAGGGCGAGATCTCGCAGGAGTACGCCGCGGAGATGGGCTGCCGCGCCTGCGCCAGCCCCGGCGGCGGATGCCAGTTTCTGGGCACAGCGGCCACCTCGCAGGTGGTCGGCGAAGCGCTGGGAATGTCGCTTCCGCATACCGCTCTGGCGCCTTCGGGACAGCCCGTATGGCAGGCGGCGGCGGCGCGTTCCGCGCGTGCTCTGCTGCGCTTGATGCAGCTTGGTCTCGGAACCCGCGACATCCTCTCCGATGGTGCTATCCGCAATGCGATGGTGCTGCATGCGGCCTTCGGCGGCTCCACCAACCTGCTGCTGCATACCCCGGCGATCGCCCATGCGGCCGGCCTGCGCCGCCCCACCCGCGAGGAGTGGGCGGAGGTCAACCGCGAGGTCCCGCGGCTGGTCGATGCGCTCCCCAACGGTCCGCGCGGCTTCGCCACCGTGCAGGTCTTCCTCGCCGGCGGCGTGCCGGAAGTCATGCTGCATCTGCGCCGCGCCGGTCTGCTGGACACATCCGTGATGACCGCGAGCGGCGATACGCTGGCGCACAACCTGGACTGGTGGGAGACCAGCGAGCGCCGCCGCGCCCTGAAGCAGCGCCTTCGCGAACTGGATGGCATTGATGCCGAAGAGGTGATCTTCTCGCCCGACGGCGCGCGCTCCCGTGGACTCACCTCCACGGTGTGCTTCCCGGTGGGCAATCTCGCGCCCCATGGCAGCGTGATCAAGAGCACTTCCATCG
The DNA here is from genome assembly GCA_035537215.1 of Acidobacteriaceae bacterium. Taxonomy (GTDB): domain Bacteria; phylum Acidobacteriota; class Terriglobia; order Terriglobales; family Acidobacteriaceae; genus Granulicella. The sequence goes on along the minus strand of DATLMQ010000194.1, from coordinate 4,490 downwards.
ATCCCTCGCTGATCGACGAGAAGAACGTCTACCGCCATGAGGGCCCCGCGCGCATCTTTGTCACCGAAACCGCCGTCATCGCCGCCATCAAGCAGGGAGAGGTGGGCCACGGCGATGTCGTCGTGCTGACCTGCGGCGGTCCGCTCGGCGCGGGCATGCAGGAGATCTATCAGATCACCTCGGCGCTGAAGGCGCTGCCCTTCTGCAAGCACGTCGCTGTGCTCACGGACGCGCGCTTCAGCGGAGTCTCTACCGGTGCCTGCGTGGGCCACATCTCTCCCGAGGCGCTTGCCGGTGGTCCGCTCGGCAAGGTGCGCGAAGGCGACTGGATCCAGATCCACGTCGATCGCAACGCGCTGCAAGGCACCGTCAACCTGATCGGTGAAGGCGACCAGCGCTTCACGCCGGAAGAAGGCGCTCTCCGCCTGGCTGCGCGTGAGCCGCGCCCCGACCTCGCGCCCCATCCCGCGCTGCCCGCCGATACCCGGCTCTGGGCTGCGCTGGTGCAGGCCAGCGGCGGCGTGTGGGGCGGATGCGTGTACGATACGGACGCTATTGTGGCTCAGCTGGCGCGCGGCGCTGACATGTCCGCCGGCGCTGCTGGAGCTGAAGCAGAACCCGTTATTCCACTCTCAGAGGGACACATTCAATGAAGCTCTATCGATCCACGCGCGGCATCTTCGTCACACAGGACGACGGCCGCACCTTCTTCAAGGTCGACGCGACCGACTGGGACGATCTCCTGCGCAGCGACGATCTCCACGCACGCGTGCAGAGCAGCCTGCAGGGCGCTCCCGTCGCCGCTCCTCAGCCCAATGAGCTGCTGCCGCCCGTGGGCACACAGGAGGTCTGGGCTGCCGGTGTTACGTACTTCCGCAGCCGCAGCGCGCGCATGGAAGAGTCCAAGGATGCGGGCGGCGGTACGTTCTACGACCGCGTGTACTCGGCCACCCGCCCTGAGCTCTTCTTCAAGGCCTCCGGCTGGCGCGTCGTCGGTTCGGGCAGCAATGTGCGCATCCGCTCCGATGCCACGTGGTCCGTGCCCGAGCCCGAGCTTACCCTTGTGCTTAATCCCCGCGGCGAGATCGTGGGCTACACCATCGGCAACGACATGAGCTCGCGCGATATCGAGGGCGAGAACCCGCTCTACCTTCCCCAGGCCAAGGTGTACGACGGCAGCTGTGCCGTCGGTCCGTGCGTTCTGCTGAGCAAGGATCTCCTGCCGAAGACGACCGCCATCCGCATTCAGATCCTGCGCGGCGGGACCCCGGCCTTCGAGGGAACCACAAGCCTGGCGGAGCTGAAGCGCGACCCCCGCGAGCTCGCGAGCTATCTGTTCCGCGAGAGCAGCTTCCCCCAGGGAGCCCTTCTGATGACCGGCACGGGCATCGTTCCCGGAGACGAATTCACGCTCGCCTCGGGCGACGTCATCCGCATCACCATCGACGGCATCGGCACGCTCGAGAATCCTGTCGCCTGAGCGGCGACAGGACCTCGCATCCTACCCTCGGCCGAGCGCCCCGTTGACCATGCGCTCGATCCCGAGTGGATTTCCCCGCCGCAGCTCCGCCGGCAGTGCCGCATCCGGGAAGTCCTGGTAGCAGACCGCCCGCGCAAACCGCAGCATCGCCCGCGTGCCCACGGAGGTCGAGCGCCCGTCCGATGTGGCCGGGAACGGTCCTCCGTGCACCATCGCCGGGCACACCTCAACCCCCGTGGGATACCCGTTGAACAGCAGCCGTCCCACCTTGGTCTCCAGCACCTGCACCAGCTCGCGTGCCTCGCGAAGGTCTTCCTCCGTGCCGTGGATCGTCGCCGTCAGGTGCCCGTGGAGACCCTTGGCCGCGGCCACCAGATCGCCCGGCTCGCCGTAGTGGATCAGCAGCGTCGTGGGTCCGAAGATCTCCTCTTCCAGCTCCGGATTCTTCGCAAACGCTTGCAGCGGCACGCGGAAAACCACCGGCCCGGCGGCAGCTCCCGGACCCTCGGGGGCAGCCTCGGCTCCGGCCACCCACTCCGCCTCGCCTGCGCTGCGGCGGCTCTGAATGGCTTCGTTGTAGCGCGCCGCAATCGATGGGGTCAGCATCCCATGCGCTCCCAGCGCTCCCACACCGCCCCGCAGCGTGTCCAGGAACCCATCCCCATCTCGATCCGGCAGAAACACCAGCCCTGGCTTGGTGCAGAACTGCCCTGAGCCGAGCGTGAACGAGGTCTGCAGGCCCTGCGCCAGCGCCGCCCCGCGCTCCTGGAACGCGCGCGGCAGAATGAACAGCGGATTCGTGCTGCCCATCTCCGCGTAGCAGGGAATCGGCTCCGGCCGCCCATTCGCCAGCCTCATCAGCGCCTGGCCGCCGCCCGCGGATCCCGTAAAGGCTACTGCCTTGATCGCCGGATGCTTCACCAGCGCGACGCCCACTTCGATCCCCTGGTCGAAGAGCATGGAGAACACACCGGCGGGCAGGCCGGACGCTGCCACCGCGCGAACTACGGCCCGTCCCGCGAGCTCGCTGGTGCCCGGATGCGCCGGATGCGCCTTCACCACCACGGGATTGCCTCCCGCCAGCGCCGATGCCGTGTCGCCGCCCGCCACCGAGAACGCCAGCGGGAAATTGCTCGCGCCGAAGACCGCCACGGGTCCCAGCGGACGCAGCATGGAACGGATATCGCCGCGCGGCAGCGGCTTGCGCTCCGGCAGGGCCTCATCGATACGCGCATCCACCCAGGAACCCTCTTCCGCCACATCGGCAAACAACCGAAGCTGCCCGGTCGTGCGCGCCAGCTCACCCTGGAGCCGCGGCTGCGGCAGCCCGGTCTCCAGCTGCGCCCTCTGCACGATCGCCGCTCCGTCCGCCGTCAGCTCATCCGCGATGGCCCGCAGCAGAGCCGCCCGCTCCTTGCCCGTCGTTGCGCCGAAGGCCGGAGCTGCCGCGGCGGCGCGCTCGGCTGCCTGCTCCACCTCCTCCGCGGACGCCGAGACGAAGTCGCCCTCCAGCTCCTGGCCATTCGCCGGATTGATGGCCCTGAACCGCCTGCCTGTGCCCGTGGTTCCTGCACCGTCCACCAGAGATACTCCTGTCAATTGCGTCTCAGCCATGTTTCCTCCACAAACTTTCAGCATCCCTGAGCTCGTGTCGGCAACACCTGGGCACGACGCTTTAAGAGGCACGTTCTAGTGTGGCATGGTCTGGCCCGGGTTGTGGCCGCCCGGCCTTCCTCCCGGGCACAACCGGGCGTTCCCTCGTCCCCCAATAAGCCCGCGCCCATCCCTTGGCACTCCCCCATTTGGTCCAGAACGGCAGAGTTGCAAGGTGTTTATATTCAGGAACAACCCTACGGCAGGGTCAGTGCACCACTTTAGAGGCCCGGAGTAATCGATGATGCCCCCTGCGATTCTCATCGTTGACGACGATCCCTCGCACCTCCGCATTTACGAGTGGATCGTGCGCGGGGCAGGCTATCGCCCATTTCCTGCGCTGGTCACGCGAGAGAATGTGGAGTTGCCGGACGAGCCCGTCTCTCTGGCGCTTCTGGACTACCACCTGAACAGCCGGCTCAACGCGGTTGCGGTCGCCGGGATGATCAACACCAAGTATCCGGCCGCGCGCATCGTCGTACTCTCCGATGTGCTCGTGCTCCCCGACGACGTGGCCCCCCTTGTGCACGGGTTTGTGCGTAAAGGTGACCCCGCAAAGCTGGTCGAGACCCTGAGTCGAACGCTGGCGTAGCTCTATGGATCAAGTGCAGGCCGTCAGTTCCGGGGTTAACGGCGACAACAGCTTCGCCGCGAGCTCTGCGGACGAGTGAAGCGGGCATGGTGAGTGCGATGGACAGCACGATCACGAAGCGACAACATCCGCCTCTGCGGAGATCTCGACCGAACTGCCGCCCACGGCCGGCCTGGAAGTCTGGATTCCTTTGCCTGTTGCTGCTCATGGCGGGCGGATCATCGCTCGTGCCTGCGCAGACGCCGCAGGCCCCCGCGCCCGATGTGCAGGCCGTATACCTCTTCGACTTCGCAAAATTCGTCCGTTGGCCCGCCGGTTCGGAGGGTCCTCTCCGATTCTGTATCGCCGGGCCACTCGCCTTTGCGGATGCGCTGCGGAAGATCGTCAGCGAGGGAACCATCGAGGGCCACCCGCTGGAGGTGACCCGGGTCGCCCAGCCCAGCGAGACCGAAGGCTGCTCCGTGCTGTACATCGACGACTCCGAGAAAGACCACCTCGATGCCTTCCTGGCCGCCGTCGACGCCAAGCCCGCGCTCACCGTCAGTGATCTGCCGGACTTCATGGCGCACGGAGGCATGATCCAGTTCGTTCCTCTGGCCAAGCGCATGAGGTTCTCCGTCAACCTCGACCCTGTAAAACGCAGCGGTCTAAGTCTGAGCTCAGAGCTTCTGAAGGTAGCCGTCGCCGTCATGGGCAACACGAGCGGAGGCGCGCCATGAGGCTGTTTGCTCCCGCGCGCACCATCTCCGCACGCCTGACGTTCAT
>DATLMQ010000193.1:0-6291 GCA_035537215.1 Acidobacteriaceae bacterium | reverse complement strand
CACGTAATACGTCGGCACCGCATACTTCGTGTGGGGCAGGGAAACGCTCTCGATCGTGCACCCCTCCGCCCGCAGCCCGTCCAGCGCCCGCTCGATCGCCGTCCGGATCTCCGGGTCCAGGCCCTCGCCGAAGTACTCCTCCGGCACGCCGATCCGCAGCCCGCTCACCGGCTTTTCCAACTCGGCCGTATAGCTCGGAACCGGCTGGTCGGAGCTCGTCGCATCGCACGCGTCCTTCCCCGCCAGCACCTCCATCATCGTCGCCGCATCCTCCACCGTCCGCGCCAGCGGCCCCACCCGGTCCAGCGACGATGCAAACGCGATCAACCCATAGCGCGACACCCGCCCATACGTCGGCAGCACACCCACCACGCCGCAGAACGCCGCCGGCTGCCGCACCGACCCGCCCGTATCCGTTCCCAGCGAGGCCACGCACAGCCCCGCCGCCACCGCCGCCGCCGAGCCCCCCGAGCTCCCCCCCGGAACCCGGTCCTTCGCCCTCGGATTCCGCACCGGCCCATACGCCGAATTCTCATTCGACGAGCCCATCGCGAACTCATCGCAGTTCAGCTTGCCCAGCACCACCGCGCCCGCCGCCTCCAGCCTCGCCACCGTCGTCGCATCGTAGGGCGGCCGATAGCCCTCCAGAATCCGCGACCCCGCCGTCGTCGCTGTTCCCCGCGTCGCCAGCACATCCTTGATCCCCACCGGCACGCCCGCCAGCGGCCCCAGCGGATCGCCCGCCTTGGCCGCCGCGTCCACCTTCGCCGCCTGCTCCAGCGCGCGCTCCCGCGTCAGCGACAGAAAGCTGTGAATCTCCCCATCCACCGCGGCAATCTGCGCATAGTGCTGCTCCGCCAGCGCCACAGCCGACGTCCGGCCCGTGCGGACGCCCTCTCGCGCCGAGCGCAGCGTCAATCTCTCCAGTTCAGTCAACGATTCCATCATGCGGTGGGACATGCTCCTGCAGATTCAATGCGCTTCACAGCCAAACTACCGTCGATCCCGCGCCTCAGCGCTCGATCACCTTCGGAACCTTGAAGAACCGTCCCTCCGTCTCCGGAGCCTCGGCCATCACCGCCGCCCGGTCCAGCGACGGCCGCACCGCATCCGCTCGCAGACTCTCTCCATGCTCCGCCGCTGCCAGCCCCAGCACCTCGCCCGGCTGTGCCATCGGCGGCACGTCCTTCGTCTGCAGCTCATTCAGCTGCGCGATATACCCCAGCACAGCATTCAAATCATGTGCCAGCCGCGGCAACTCCTCCGCCGTCAGCTCCAGGCTCGCCAGCTCCGCCACGTGACGAACCTCGTCCACCGACACCGTCGCCGGCGCCTCCGTTGCACTCATCTGCCGTCTCTCCTGGAATCTCTCCCCCAAGCGTCCGTTCTCGGTCGCGCCTCGGGCCGTGCCGGGTGTTGTCCCTCGAAGTGTATCGCCTCCAACCGAACCCCCGCGATCCTCCGCAGATCGCTGGTCAGCATCGCCCGCATCTGCGCAAACTGCTCGCGCCACGCCGCCTGCAGCACCCGCACATGCAGCACATGCTCCGCATCCAGCCCCAGCACCTCGCCCCGAGCCGCCAGCGCCGGTCCACACGCCACCGTCCACGCCGCCGCCAGCCGGTCTTCCTCCGGCAGCGTACGAAGGCTGCGGCCCAGCGAGCCGCGCAACACATCCCGCATCCGTTGCATACGCCCGATTGTAAGCCGCGACCCTCCACCCCCGCCGCTCATCCCTCCGCCGCTTCACCGCGAAACCGTACGCTCCGCCTCTTCGCTCGACACGCACACCGCCGCCGCCCCCGGAACCTTCCCCAACACAAACCTCCGGTACCGCTCCAGAAAGATCGGCGTCGCAAACCCCGCCGCCCACGCCCGCGCCTCCCCCGGCGCAAACCCCGCCTCAAACCCCCGCTCCCACGCCTCCATCGCTCCCGCCGCTGCCCCCGCCGTCTGCTCCCCGAAATACATCCCCGTCACCCCGCGCACCCCCGCCTCGCCGCCCGTCTCCCCCGGCCACACCCCCCGCACCGTCTCCAGCGACCCTCCCTTCCCATACGCAATCACCGGCCGCCCACAGGCCTGCGCCTCCAGCGGCACCATCCCGAAATCCTCATCCGCCGCAAACAGCAGCGCCCGGCACCGCGCATACTCCCGCCACAACTCCTCGGTCGGCAGCTCCCCCAGAAACTCGATCCGCGCCTCGCCCGCCGCCAGCCTGCGCATCCGCCCCTCCTCCGGCCCCGCGCCCGCAATCCGCAGCCGCCTCCCCATCCGCTGGCAAGCCTCCATCAGGATCTCCGTCCGCTTGTACGGCACCAGCCGCCCCGCGCACAGGTAGTGCTCCCCCGGCGTCTCCCCAGCCACCGCCTCCGCCCGGTGCAGGTCGATCGGGGGCGCAATCACCTCCGCCTCCCGCCCATAGCAGCGCCGTATCCGGTCCGCCACATACCCCGAGTTCGCCAGAAAATAGCTGACCCTCTGCGCCGCCCCCGCATCCCACCGCCGCACCCGCCCCGCCGTCGCCCGAAACGCCGCCCGCGTCACCCCGCGCATCCCCTCCAGGTACGCCCCGTACCCGTCCCACAGGTACCGCATCGGCGAGTGGCAATAGCACACCTGCACCGCCCCCGGCGACAGCCGCACCCCCTTCACCGGCCCGCTGTCCGACGTCAGCACCAGGTCGAACCCCCGCAGATCCAGCCCCTCCGTCGCCGCCGGATACAGCGGCAGAAAGTGCCGGTGGTGCGTCCTCCCCAGCGGCACCCTCTGCAGAAACGACGTGTGAATCGTCCGCCCTCGCAGCGTCTCCGGCAGCCCCGCCGGGCTCGCCACCAGCGTAAAGATCTCCGCCTCCGGAAACAGCGCGGCGATACACTCCGCCACGCGCTCCCCGCCCCCGCGCGTCACAAACCAGTGGTGCACCACCGCTACCCGCACCTGCGGCTCTCCCTCGCTCCGGTGCTAATACGCCCCATCCCGGTTCACCACCGAAGACAGCGTCCGCACCAGGATCATCAGGTCCGCCCTCAGCGTCCAGTGGTGCGCATACTGCCGGTCCAGCTGCACCCGCTGCGGGTAGGTCAGCTCACTCCGCCCCGACACCTGCCACAGCCCCGTAATCCCCGGCTTCACCAGGCAGTAGTCGGCAAAGAACTCCCCGTACTTCTCCACCTCCGCCGCCACAATCGGCCGCGGTCCCACCAGGCTCATCGTCCCCGTCAGCACGTTCCACATCTGCGGCAGCTCATCCAGGCTCGTCTTGCGCAGAAACCTGCCCACCCGCGTCACCCGCGGATCGCAGCGCAGCTTGTGCATCTTGCGCCACTCCGCCCGCGCCTCCCCGTTCGCATTCAGATAGTTCTCCAGCACCTCGCCGGAGTTGATGCACATCGTCCGGAACTTCCACATGGAGAAAAACTCCCCATGCCGCCGTATCCGCCGATGGGAAAAGAAGATCGGTCCCGGCGAGCTGAGCCTCACCATCGCCGCCACCACCCCCAGCAGCGGAAGCCACACCGGCGACAGCAGCAGCACCACCACGATGTCCATGCAGCGCTTCAGCACCCGGTACCGGAACATCTGTTCCGGCCCCGGTTCCCGCCGCGCCCGCCACCGCTCGGTCTCCCCCACACCCTCCGGGAGCTCGAAGCTGCGCGCTCCCAGCAGGATCGATTCTGGTTCTTGGGAATGCAGGTCCAGTGACATATCCTCGTCGGCTGCTTCCCCCGGGCCCGGAATCTCGGCCCCCGCATCATAGCCGGAGCCATCCTCGCCCATCGATCGGGCTGTTAATCACCGCGGTCCCTAAGCCCCGCTGTGCTCTCCAGTTTTCGAGCGCCCTGGCAGACTCAGGCCCGCTGCGGGGGACAGCGGACAATCGTCCCGGAAACTCCCCCGCCCGTGATGCACTCCCCGGTCGAGGCACGCAAACCTTTGATTCTGGTGCCAGTGTAGCCGTCAGGCGCAGGTTAGGCGAGCGCGTGCCTGTATTCCGGTCGTATCCCGCAGCAAACTTTCCGGCCGAATTCCCCGTTCTCCCTCCGCTGTACCGGAAATCACCCCTCCCGTTCCCTCTTCCGCGCTCCTCCCCTATCCTGAAGCCATGACCGTTCTGGACACCCCGTTGCGTGACGTCAAGCTCCTTCAGCCCCGGCGCTTCGGCGACGCCCGCGGCTGGTTCGCCGAGGTCTTCAACTCTGAAGCCTTCGCCGCGCTCGGCCTTCCCTCCAGCTTCGCCCAGGACAACCAGTCCTTCTCCGCGCGCGGCGTCCTCCGCGGCCTCCACTATCAGCTCGGCCACCCCCAGGGAAAGCTCGTCCGCGTCCTCTCCGGCCACATCTGGGACGTCGCCGTCGACCTCCGCCGCGACTCCCCCGACTTCGGCAAGTGGGCCGGCTTCGACCTCCGCCCCCGCACCCCCGAAGGCGAGCTCGAAATGCTCTGGATCCCCGAAGGCTTCGCCCACGGCTTCCTCGTCCTCTCGGAAACCGCCGAGGTCCTCTACAAGACCACCCGCGGCTACTACCCCGCCGGCGAGCGCTCCGTCCTCTGGAACGACCCCACCCTCGCCATCCAGTGGCCCCTCGACCAGCTCGGCGACACCGAAGTCTCCGTCTCCGGCAAAGACTCCAAAGGATCCCTCCTAAACGACGCCGAACTCCCCTAGAAACCCCTCAAAGTCACGAGTCATGAGTCATGAATCACGAGTCATGAGTCTCCAGTCTTGAGCTTGGGTCTCGAGTCTTGGCTCTTGGCTCTTGAGTCTTAGCTCTCGGGTATTGCGTCTCGAGTCTGGATCTCGAGACTCGAAACTGAAGACTCGAAGCTCAAAACTCACCGCCAACCCGACCCCCCACGCTGCCCGACGAATCCGGCCAACTCGAGACACTCACCGTGAACCCCGACACTGCCCGAGAAATCCACCTCCGACCAAACCGCCCACGCAACCGGATTAGGCCCACGCACCCGCATCGGCCCACGCACCCGCATCGGCCCACGCACCCGGATTAGGTCCGGGCTTTAGCCCGGACAATCCGACCGCCACCCAAAAGGGGCTTTAGCCCCGGCCCCACCTCAAACCACCGAAATCCATTGACACGTCCGATACAATAGAACCAGAAACAATGCGCTCCCGGCTCCGGCCGGGATCTGTCGTTCAGGGGTACTTCACGCACCCCCTGTGTACGCTAAGTCCGGACCTAAGTCCTATCTTTCGAAGACTGTGTGCAATTTAAGTACGGGGGAGGGGGGTCCGCCAGCCAGCGCTCCACCTCACCCAGCGAACTCACCCCGACGTAGCTTCCCGGACACCCCGTCCGCTCGGTCCCGCTTAATAAAAAAGCCTGCCGCAGACCCGCCGCATTGGCCGCCGCGATGTCCGTGCACCGGTCCCCGACCAGCACCGACTCGCCCAGCTCCAGCCCATGCTCCCGCGCCGCCCGCCGCAGCATCCCCGGCCCGGGCTTCCGGTCCTCATGCTCCCGCCGGTACTCGCCCACCCCGTGCTCCGGGTGGAACGGGCAGAAGTACACCCCATCCAGCCGCACCCCCTGCCGCTCCAGCTCCCCCCCCATCCACCCCATCAACAAATGAAACTCCTCCTCCGTATACAGCCCGCGCGCGATCCCCGACTGGTTCGTCACCACGATCAGCCGATATCCGAGCGCCTGCGCCGTCCGGCACAGTGACCCGATCCCTTCCACCCAGCGCACATCCTCCGCCCGCGACAGGTACCCGATCTCCTCGTTGATCACCCCGTCCCGATCCAGGAACAGCGCCCGCGCCCTATCCTCTGCCATCAGCCCTCGCTCCTGTCCCCGTCCACAACTCCGTCCGCAACCCCTATCTGCAGCAGCCCCGGGTGTCGCACCGGCGTGTGCTCCGGCGTGATCACCCGAGGTGGCAGCGCCACCCCCGTCCGCCGCGCCTCCAGCAGCCGTTGCACCTCTGCCAGCACCATCGTGGGCGTCACCTGCCGCACGCATCCATTGTCCCGGCACGGCGCATACTCCCGCCCGTCATAGCACGGCCTGCAGGCGAACCCCTCTCCTCCCCACAGCGCGACCGTATTCTCCCGCTGCGGCAGCCTCCCCCTCGGGTCCGTAGGCCCGAAGATCCCCACCACCGCGGCCGACGTAATCCCCGCCATGTGCAGCGGCCCCGTGTCATGGGTCACCACCACGTCCGCGGACTCCAGCAGGGCCAGCATCTCCACCAGCGACGTCCTCCCCACCACCTCCGTCATCCCCACCCCCTCAAACGCCCCCGACACCCACTCATCCCCCCCCC
>DATLMQ010000192.1:0-12120 GCA_035537215.1 Acidobacteriaceae bacterium | reverse complement strand
CGCGCAAAGCGGCGGAGCTTGATCCGATCGTGGCGTTGCGGTCGGAGTTTTAGCGTATGGCGGCGAGCGAACAACGTGAGTCAGTACGGATGGCGTTTGAGACGTTGCGCGAGAACAAGCTGCGCAGCGGGCTCACCATTCTGGGCATCGTGATCGGCGTGATGACGGTGATTGTGATCTCGTCGGTGATCAATGGGCTGAACGAGAATGTATCGAACATGGTGGCGCGGTTCGGCACGAATGTGATCTGGGTGTTCCGGTTTCCGGTGATCGGGGTGCGGCCCACGGCGGAGATGCTGGCGCGCAAGCAGCTGACGGCAGACGATGCCGAGGCGTTGAAGACGCTTCCGCACGTGGTGGATGTGGTGCCCTCGCTGCGCTATACGAACTTCAACTTCGGCGCGGGGTCGGTGACGGTGAAGTACGGTCGCTTCAAGAGCGAGAACGTGTCGCTGGAGGGTGTAACGGCCTCCAACCCGGAGGTTTACAACCTGGACATGACGGACGGGAGGTACTTCTCGCAGTATGAGGAGCAGCATGCTTCGAACGTGGCGGTGCTGGGCCATGACACAGCGGAGGATCTCTTCGGGCAGCAGAGCGCGCTGAACCGGCAGATCAGCGTGGAGGGCCGGACGTTTACGGTGATCGGCGTGCAGGAGAAGGTGAAGTCGGCGTTTGGAGGCGGCGGCCGCAACAGCGAAGACAACATGGTGCACATGCCGATCACGACCTTCCACCAGATGCATCCAGAGATCCTGGACTACTGGCTGAGCATCAAGTTCGACGACCAGAAGAATAAGCCGATCGTGGAGGACGAGATTCGCGAGATGCTGCGGCGGCGACGCAAGGTGCGCAACGAGTCGGAGGACAACTTCGCGATCTTCGGCTCGGACTCGATTACGCGGCTGTGGACGCAGATTACGGGCAGCCTGTTTCTGCTGATGTTCGGGCTGAGCGCGGTGGGCCTGATGGTGGGCGGCGTGGGCGTGATGAACATCATGCTGGTGTCGGTGACGGAACGAACGCGCGAGATCGGCGTACGCAAGGCGATCGGGGCGACGAAGAAGACGATCCTTCTGCAGTTCACGCTGGAGGCCATTGTGCTGTGCGCGCTGGGCGGTCTGATCGGGGTCACACTGGGCTCGATTGTGGCGATGGTGCTGCGGTCGTTTCTGTCCAGCGAGGTCAGCCTCGGCTGGATCCTGTTCGCGATGCTCGCGTCGTGCGCGATCGGGCTGGTGTTCGGGATCTACCCGGCGTGGAAGGCGGCGAATCTGGACCCGATCGATGCGCTGCGGTATGAGTGAGCTGCCCGAGCCGGCGGCACCGCTACACTTAATCCCGTGAACACCTTTGCGCTGGCCGCCGAGATTGTGACCTCGCTGCTTACGGCAAGCGGCATCGCCTACAGCCTGCTGGCGCTGATCGCGGCGCGGCGTTTCCGGGGCGAGGCTGCCTCGGCCCGCGAGAGAGCGACGGCGACGGCGGTGGGCAATGCGGAGTTCGCCCCGCCGATTTCTATCCTGAAGCCGATCAAAGGCCTGGACCCGCGAATGTACGCCGGGCTGGCCAGCCACTGCGCGCAGAGTTACGCAGGCGAATTCGAGATTCTCTTCGGTGTGAGCTCGCTCGCCGACCCCGCGGTCGCCGAGATCGCGCGGCTGCGCGTGGAGTTTCCGGCGGTCTCGATCCGGCTGATCGAATGCCCGCAGCGGCTGGGGTCGAACGGCAAGCTCTCCAACCTGGCGCAGATGCTGCCGCATGCGCGGTTCGAGCACATCCTGGTCAACGACTCGGACATCCTGGTCTCGCCCGGGTATCTCGCCCACGTGGCCGCGCCGTTTCGCGATGCTCGCGTGGGGCTTGTGACAGCGCCTTACATCGGCCAGGCGGCGCCCACGCTTTGGTCGCGGCTGGAGGCGCTGGGTATCTCCACGGACTTTATTCCCGGCGCGCTGGTGGCGCGGATGCTGGAGCACGGGCTGCGCTTCGGCCTGGGTTCAACGCTGGCGACGACGCGCACGGCGCTGGCAGCCATCGGCGGCTTTGAAGCCTTGACCGACCAGCTTGCCGACGATTATGAGCTCGGCGCACGCCTGCACCGTGCGGGGTTTCGTGTGGAGCTGCTGCACGAGATCGTCGCCACCTCCGTGCCGGCGTACAGCTTTCGCGGATTCTGCGATCATCAGCTGCGCTGGGCGCGGTCGACGCGCGATTCGCGGCGCGCCGGCTATCTCGGCCTCGGTGTGACGTATGTGATTCCGTGGGCGTTTGTGACGGTGATCACGAGCGGGCTGGCGCTGTGGAGCCTGACGCTTTTCAGCCTGGCGCTGCTAGTTCGTATCGCTGTGGCGCTCTCGGTGGGCGTGGGTGTGCTGCGCGATGGGCAGGTGCTGCGAGACATGCTGCTGCTGCCGCTGCGGGACGCGTTCGGCTTGCTGTTCTGGGCGTGGAGCTACGCCGCGGATACGGTAGTGTGGCGCGGGGAACGGTTCCGGCTCAGGCGTGGCCGGCTTACACCGGCCTGAAAGGACCGGTGCGCTAGCCCTGCAGCTCCTCGCTGTGGCGGCCGCTGCCCGGGCGCAAGCGGTCGTCGATGTCGTCCAGCTTTTCGCCGATGGTGTGGAGCTTGCGGGAGAGTCCCTGGATCTCGCTTTCGGCGCGCCGGTTCACGTCGAAGTCCATCTCCGAGCGGAGCCTGTCCCGGGTGTCCTGGCGGTTCTGGCTCATCATGATGACCGGGGCCTGGATAGCGGCCAGCATCGACAGGAACAGATTCAGCAGGATGAAGGGGTAGGGGTCCCAGGCGCGGCCCCTAAGGGCCACGTTGGCGGTGGTGTAGGTCAGCAGCGTGACCGCGAAGAGGATGATGAAGGTCCACGATCCGCCGAAGCCGGCGACCTTGTCGGCGATGCGCTCGCCAAAGGTCTCGGTCTCGTCGAGGATCTCGTTGGGGCTGCGTGCGGCGCGGCCGCGCACGAGGGCCTGCGCGGAGTGGATCTCACGGGCGAGCACGGTCAGCATGTCGAGCCCGGCCTCGGGTTTGCGCTTGAGAAGTTCGGAGAGGTCATTGCGATCCACCTCGACGCAGGTGGTCGGCTCGAGCGCGACGGCCGTGGTGGCGTGCAGGGTGTTCTCCATCATGGAGGCGAAGCCGAAGAACTCGCCGTGCCCGGGCGTGGCGAAGAGCACCTCCTGTCCGTCTTCGTCGATGAGGGTGACGCGCACGGAGCCGCCGATGACGACGAAGGCGCGACTGCTCGGCTCGCCGGCCTTGTAGATGCGCTGCTTCGCCGCGAACTCGCGCAGCTCTACCTGCTGGGCGAGCACGCCCAGCTCTTCCTCGTCCAGCAACGAAAACAGCGGAACATTGCGAAGCTCGCTCATACTGCAGGCCATAGATGGGAACTCCCTCGGCCCCAGCTTAACGTCTTTGCCTGCGGATGTCCGTGCAATCTCAGGGTCCGGGCTGGTTGCTGACAATCTCTTTGCCGCCACCGCGCGCGACCACGTAAACCGGCCCGTGCAGCGGGGGCAGCTGGCTGGGCGGATCGGTGAGCGATTGCCAGAGGAAGATGCGCTGCGGGCCGGCCCACTTCGCGGCGAAGCTCTCGGGGGTTTCGAAGATCCGGGGAGCATCAGGGAAGAAGCTGCCGTACCAGAGGTTGGAGCTGCGGCCTTCGAGGATGTGGAGGTCGGCGCGGTGCAGGTAGAAGGCGAGCGTGGAGCCGGACTCGTACTCGCCGTGGATGGCGATGATGTCGCCGGGGCGCACCTGCGCGCGGATCGCCTCCGCCAGCGGAGCGGAGCTGATGACGGGAGCGAAGGTCTGCAGGCCGAGATGCGCGGCGAGCAGAAACATAAAGGCTCCCGCGGCGAGTGCGAGATTGGACCGGTGCGCCTGTCCGCAGCGACGCAGCAACAGCGCTCCCAGCGGCCCGCCGAAGAGCCCGAGCGCCGCCAGGACCAGCGGCAGCCGAAACATGCCCATGGCCGCTGCGTTCAGATCCAGGAAGTGGCCCATGCTCATGGCGTACTCGCCGGGGTTCTGCCGGAGAAGCGAGGCGAGGTCGGTTCCCGGGGAAGGCGCGGCGGTGTGCAGAAGGACCACCGCGCTCGCCAGGGCGAAGATCCCGCCCAGCACGGTGAGGGTCCAGAGGCAGCGTTCGGCTGGGGTCACCCGTCCGGCCACGCATACGACGCGGCCCCGCGCGAGCCAGCCGGCCAGGAGCACGGCGAGCGCTGGAAAGGCGGGAAGGACGTAGTACTCCTGCCGCGTGGAGAGCGAGAAGAAGAGCAGCACAAAGCCGGCCCACACCGCGAGCAGCAGCAGACCGCGGCGCTTGAGCGGAAGGTTGCGGCGGCGGAACTGGCTGCGCCACTTGGACGAGCGCAACGGGACCGCCCAGGCCGCAGCTTTGAAGACGAATGCCGACCACGGCATCAGCCAGACGAGGCACAGCCCCCAGAAGATGGCCAGCGGAACGGTGTCGTAGTCGCGGGGGACGCGCAGGTTCAGGTAGCGGAGGACGTGCTCGTTCATGAAGTAGAACCAGAACCAGCCCCGTACGTTGCGGTCGGTGGGCAGCGGCACGATCCAGTGGCCGTCGACGAACTGGAAGGACTGCGGGTGCCCCTGCGTGGGATTTGCGAGCCCGGCGAGCACATGCCAAGGGGCGCCGATGGCGAGAAAGAGCAGCAACGAGCTCCAGGGACAGAGCGCCTGCAGCCGGGTCCAGGTGCGCCGGAGTCCGCGGGTCAACAGCAGGTAGATCACGACGGTGCCGACCGGGAAGACTACGCCGATGAGCCCCTTGGTGAGGACATTGAGCGCGCAGCTGGTGGCAAAGCCCCAGCAGCACCAGCGCAGGTCTGTGCCGGGGTCGAGTGCTGTGCGACGGGAGGGGGGAGCTGGCGCTTCCAGCTGCTCCGTCCTCCAGAAGCAGGCGATCGCGGTCGCGACCCAGAGGCAGACCATGGCGTCGGGGATGGTGATGCGCGTGAAGATGAAGATGCCGAAGCTCGAGAGCAGAATGAGGGCGGCATAGAAGCCGGCGCGCTGTGATTGGAAAAGCCTGCGGGCGAGGTTCTCGCAGACCAGCGCCAGAGCGAAAACGGCGAGGGCGAGCGGCACTCGCACGGCTGCCGCCAGGCACCGCGCGGAGGTGATCCCCAGCAGCCCGGCGACCTTCAGGCAGGCGGCCATGGACCAATAGAGCAGGGGGGCCTTCTCCAGATAGCGGATGCCGTTGGCGTACAGCGTCACGGGGTCGTGGCGCAGGAGCATCTCGCGCGCCACCTCCGCGTGCACGGAGTCGGCATCGTCCAGCAGCGGCGGCCACAGAAGGGCGAAGCTCGCATAGAACACGGCCCACAGCCCCACGATCCAGAGCAGCGTCGCACGCGTCCGCGCCGGCCCGGAAGCCTTCTCCACCTTTGCCTCAGCCATCACCCTCGAGTCTAAGCGGCCCTGCTCCGATGCTCTCGGGCCAGGGCGCGCCGCGTGCCGCAGTCCAGCTCACGGCGGTCACTCACCGCGTCCACGAACGGCGGATGCAGAGGACTCCTGAGCTCCCCCGGCCCACATCCCGTACACTCAACCCCGATGCCCCGTATGCGCCCCATGGAAGCCGGACGCGCGCCTGAGCTTGTGCAGCTGGACGCGGCTGCCCGGCCCGGCCCGACGGCCGATCTCCTGTTCGGCGACTGGTACCCTGCGCTTCGGGCCGACAGCCTGGGCCGTAAGGACACAGCGCTGGCGACGCTGCTTGGCATTCCGCTGCTGCTGGGCCGCAAGCGCGACGGCACGCTGTTCGCGCTGCGCGACCTCTGCCCGCACCGCGGCATTCCGCTTTCCGCGGGCTGGTTCGATGGCGAGACCGTGCAGTGCAAGTACCACGGCTGGCGCTTTGAACCGTGCTCCGGCCGCTGCGAGGAGATCCCCTCGCTGACCTCGCACGACCACCTTGAGCCGACAAAGATCTTCGCCAACGCCTTTCCCGTCGCCGAGCGGGACGGCTATGCCTGGGTCTACATCCCGGCTCCCGGCGCCGGCCGGCTTGACCCCGAGGTCCTCTCCGCGCTTCCTCCGGTTCCCGAGCTGCCGAAGTTCGGACAGCCCGGCGGGAGATTCCGCTCCGCGCACCTCTCGGCCGAGCTGCCCTGCAACGTCGACCACGGCATCATCGGCCTGATGGACCCGGCACACGGCCCGTTCGTGCACCGCGCCTGGTGGTGGCGCTCCGCCGCGTCCATCCACGAAAAGACCAAGCGCTTCGAACCGATCGTCAGCCCTACGCAGCCGGTACTGAACGACGGCTTCCGGATGTCCCCGCATGCGCCCTCGTCCAACTCCGCCCCGTATAAGCTGCTCGGCCGTCCTGTCACCACTATCGACTTCACGCTACCCAACCGGCGGGTCGAGACCATTGTGGCTGAAAAGGACGGGAAGCAGCGCTGGTTCTCCTCTCTGACGACGGTCACGCCTGTCACCCCGTCGACCTGTCGCATCGACGTGGTCGCGGCGTGGAACATCGGCTACTTCGTCCCGTTCATCACGCCGTTGGTGAAGATCTTCGGCGGCCGCTTCGTCGATCAGGATCGCCAGACCATGGTCGAACAGGCGCGCGGCCTGCGCTCCAACCCGGGGCTGATGCTGATCGACGACGCCGACAAGCCTGCGAAGTGGTACTTCGCCCTGAAGCAGCGGCGCCTGACCGGCCGGGGCGACCATCCGCTGCAGGGACCGGTGGAGCTGCACTGGCGCAGTTAATCTTCGTTGTCCGGCCATCACGAATCGCTGGTTTCTCGGAAAAAGATTTCTGCGGATGACGACAAGCCGCAGTATTCTGTGCCCACGTAACCGAGCAAACATATCCTTCTCCGGGGTCCCATGGTCCTTCGCCGAGCTGTCCTGTGGTCCCTCTGCGGCTTTTTCTCGTCCGTTCTTTGCGGCTGCGGCGCAGGCCCGCTGAACTCAGGTCCGAACGCGATCAATAACTCGCGTTACAGCGGCAGCGTGCATGGCGGCCAGCAGCCCGTGGTGGGGGCCAGAGTGCAGCTCTATACGGTGGGGACAACCGGCGACGGCTCGGCCGCAACCCCGCTCCTCACCGCCACGGTCACCAGCGATTCCAGCGGCCGTTTCAGCCTCACCGGGCTGTACTCCTGTAGCTCGGCCACGCAGGTCTACCTGGTGGCGACGGGCGGCAATCCCGGCCTCTCCACGGCCAACTCGAATATCAGGCTCATGGCCGCGCTCGGTCCGTGCTCGTCGCTGACGCCCTCGACCTTTATCGATATCAATGAGCTCACAACCGTCGCTGCCATGGCGGCGCTCGCTCCTTATACAAGCTCGCCCACTGCCATCGGATCCTCAGCGTCCGATGCGCCGGCTCTGGCCGCAGCGTTCGCTCTCGCGAATCAGCTCGTGGACACCAGTACCGGCGTCTCGCCAGGCGCCAACCTCCCCTCGAATCTCACCGTCCCGGTCGCCCAGCTCAACACCCTGGCCGATATCGCCGCCACGTGCATCAACTCCGCCGGGGGAACCGCGGGCGATGGATCCCCCTGCGGCGTCCTCTTCCAGCTCACCACGGTAGGCGCTAATCCGGCTCCCACGGACACCATCTCCGCCCTCCGCAATCTCGCTCTCAATCCCACCCTCAACACGGGCGGCCTGTTCGCCTTGGCGTCCGCGACGGCACCGTTCCAGCCCTCGCTGACCACGGCGCCGCCCGACCTCCGCATTCGTCTTGTGCCCGCCTCCCCGGCCAGCTACCTGCTCCAGATCACCCCGGGGAGCCTCACCTTTCCCGGTACGGCCGTCGGCTTCTCCTCCGCTCCCCAGACCATCACCATCACCAATTCCGGGAGCGCCAGCGTCACGAGCGGTTCCGTAGCCACTGTGGGAGCCTCTGCGGTCGAGTTTGCCGTCTCGTCCAACACCTGCACGTCGACCCTTGCCGCGGGTGCCAGCTGCACGCTGCAGGTCACCGCGACACCTTCCGCCAATGGGGGGCGCTCGGCCTATCTGTCGATCGGTTCCAGCAGCCCCGACTCGCCCCAGTACGTCGCGCTTTCAGTCACCGGGACGGCCCCCAGCGCCGGCCCGGTCAGTCTCACGCCTTCGGTCAGCTACACGCCTTCGCTCAGCTACAACACCGGGGGTGTCTTCCAGGACCTCACGCTCAGCAACCTGGGAACCTCGCCTCTCACTATCAAGTCGATCACGGAGGCCGGCACGGACAGCCCAACCCGCACGGACATCCCAGCTAATTTTATCGGCAACGCTTTCGCGCTGGGCGGCAACACGTGTGGAAGCATGCTGCCGGGCAAGTCTTCCTGCACCATCAGCGTGAGGGCCTTCATCTTCACCACCTATGCGGGACAACCGGTACAGCACACGGGAACCATCACAGTGGTTGACGACGCGGCCGCAGGACCGCAGGTAGCCTCCCTGCAAGTTGCGAATTCCCAGATGATCGCTCAGGAAGAAGGTCCCGGAGACTCCGCTACCATCTCGTTTCCCGCCGATCAGGTCGGCAGCCACCACACGGCAAGCGCCCAATTCAGGTCTACTTCGGGGTATGTGCAGGTGCCCGAGACTTACTTCGCGGTCGGCGGGTCCAACCCGCAGGATTTTTCCCTTTCGGTTACCACGGAGCCATACAGCCCCCAGACCTTCCCCACGCGCTGCGCCTCTGGATCGGGGGCGCTCACCTGCGAGCTCAACGTCACCTTCACCCCAACCGTCGTCGGCGATCGCTCCGCCAAGCTCTATATCGTGGACGGACCGTCGTCGACGTCCTTCACCGGGAGCAACGGACAGTACATCCTGCTCACAGGGTCTGCCCTGGCGCCAGGACCGGCCTTGCGACTCGACCAGACGGAGGTGTCGCTGCAGAGCTACCTTCCTCTGACGCCCGATCCGGCCAGCACCGGACCGACAGGTATCACTGTGCATAACACCGGCAGCACGACCCTGAGCCTCACAGCCAGCTTCTCCGGTGCCGCCAGCCCCTTCCTCGCCGCCAACGTGAGCGCCTGTGCTGCCCTCGCTCCGCAGGCCACCTGCACTGTCACTATCACCATGAGCGCGACATCCCTCGGAGGCTCCACAGCCACCGTCCTGCTTCGCGACACCAGCTCCGGCGTCAGCGTCTCGGTTCCGGTCTACACTACGACCGATTACTGGGACCCGAACGCCTCCCCGTTCGCGTACATCTTTGGGAGCCAGACCGTCGGCACCTCCAGCGCTCCACAGACCATCACGATCGGCGACCTGAACGGCTATCCGCTCGGCCACGCCATCACCGCCGCCCTGTCGCCCACAAGCAATTTCACCCTACTGCAGAACTCCTGTCCCGCCAGCACGACGCAGCTATGCACCCTGGTGGTGGCGTTCACACCGCACACGGCCGGCAGGTTTACCGAAGGCGTTTCCTATACCGACACCGTGAGCGGAAAAACTAACATCGCGTCTGTTACGGGGACAGCCACAGCACCTGGACCGTGATGCCCGATACAGGCTGTGGCGCAGGTGCTCGTGGATGGGATGGAGGGCTACCTGGCCAGCCTCGCTTCCGCGCGTTGCACCCCGGCCTGCAGCAGCTGCGGTCCGCCCTCGATCACGCGGCCGTGACCCGCGCAGTAGCGGCGGATCGGCAGCTCCGCCAGCCGGCGCGCGCTTTCGACCGCCGTCGGCCGGTCCCACGTGGCCAGCGCGGGTAGCGGAAAATACCACGGCCCAAAGCCCGAGACGTGCACCGTTCCGCCCACGGTCACCAGCGCATCGCCGGCATACAGCGTCCCGTCGCGTTCGTCGAAGTAGCTCATGTGTCCCGGCGTGTGCCCGGGCGTGGCCACCACTCGCAGCGAACCGTACAGTTCGCCGTCGGTGAGCAGGTGCGTGGGCGCCGTGGTCGCGCCCGGGAAGCTGCCCTTCACCCGGCACGCCGGCTCGTCCGGGTCGAGCGACCGGTCCTGGGCGGGCTTCTTCGGCAGCAGCCTGGCCTCGCGCTGCCCGATCGCCACCTCTGGCTGGCCCAGCGCCCAGGTCAGCGAATCCAGCGACCCGATGTGATCGCCGTGCGCGTGTGTCAGCAGCAGCCGCCCGATGGGCTGCTGCGAGGAGAGCCGCCGTGCCACCCGCACGATCCTGTGCGCGCCGCCTGCCAGCCCTGTATCGATCAGGGTGAAACTGTCACTTTCGCGGACCAGGAACGCGCTGAACAGCCCCAGGCGCGTCAGCCTGTGTCCAAATGCTCCAACAGACCTAACATTCATCTTTGTAACTCCTTGGGAGAAAACCGCACTGCAGTACTGCAAAAGGGAAAAGCCTATTCAACTCAGTTCAACTTGAGATGCGTGTTCCCGGGCAGCCACTCCGCCTGAGCAGACCTTGCCCAGGCGCGGAACCTCCCAGTAAACCCACGAAACGTACAATAGGATTGTGCACGCCCACGGCCAGCCAAACGGCGCCATGCAGCGGATTCTCAAGCTCTCGCTGGCGCTGACGTTTCTGTACATCCTCGCAACCTTCATCTTCGGCCTGCGCGCTCACTCGCTCGCCCTGCTGTCGGAAGCTGGGCACAACGTCTCGGACTTCCTTGCCCTCGCCCTGAGCTTCTTCGCTGTCTTCCTGCAGGGTCGCCCTGCCACCGACCAGCGCACCTTCGGCTATCAGCGCGCCGGCGTTCTCGCAGGCTTCGTCAACGCCCTCAGCCTGATCGCGCTCTCGGTCTGGCTCGGCGTGGAGGCCATTCACCGCTTCGCCGTTCCCATCACCGTGCATCCCGGCCTGATGATGGCCGTCGCCGCCGCCGGTGTGGTGATGAACGGAGCGATCGCCGGTCTGCTCTGGAAGTTCTCCCGCGACGTCAACATCCGCAGCGTGTTCCTCCACATGCTCGGCGATACGATCTCGACCGCCGCTGTTATCGTCGGCGGTCTACTCATCCGCCTCACCGGCCTGCAATGGATCGACCCGCTGCTCTCACTGCTGATTGCCGCGATGATCCTGTGGAGCTCGTGGTCGATCGTCCGCGAAACCCTGCACATCCTGCTGGAAGGCACACCGCGCTCGATCGACCTCGGGGAGATCCGGGCGGCGATGCAGGGCGTTGACGGCGTGCTCGGCGTTCACGACCTCCACGTCTGGAGCCTGGGCTCGAACTCCCACGCGCTCGCCAGCCACGTGCAGGTGGTGGAGATGCCGCTGGGGGCGACGGAAGGTGTGCTCGAGCGCCTCAACCACCAGCTACGCGACCACTTCGGCATCCAGCACACCACGATCCAGCTGGAGGTCTCCGATTGCCCAACCGTCGACGGCTGCTGCTCGCCGCCAGCGCCCGAGCCGGTGGATGCCCACTCGCATCACCATGGCCCCGGCGGCCACCACCACGCCCACGCGCACTAGCGCTCATTGGAAACGAAAAGACCCGCATCGCTGCGGGCCTTTCTGTTTGCCTATCTAAACTCCAGCACTTACACCAGCTGCGCATCCAGCGAGATCTCCGCTGCCTTGAGCAGACGCGAGATCGGGCAGCCTTCCTTGGCCTTATTCGCCAACTCATCGAACTGCGCCTTTTCCATGTTGGGAACGCGCGCCCGCGTGGTCAGGTGGATCTTGGTGACCGTGGGTCCGTCCTCGGTCTTTTCCATCGTGACCACAGCCGTGGTCTCCACGCTCTCCGGCGCACGATCCACGCTGCTGAGCTGACCGCTGAGCGCCATGGTGAAGCAGCCCGCATGCGCGGCGGCGATCAGCTCCTCGGGATTGGTCCCGACGCCGTTCTCAAATCGCGAGCCGAAGCTGTACTGTGTGTCCTTCAGCGTTCCACTCTGCGTGCTGATGGTGCCTTTGCCGTCCTTCAGACCGCCATGCCAAACTGCTGATGCGCTTCTGTCCATCGTTGTCTCTCCTGTGCTTTTCGGATCTTAGTCCCTGCCAACGTTTCGATGCCATCCGAGCCGTGCGGGATTCCGCTCGCCGCCCCTTTAGCTCGCGTGCATGTACGCAAAGCGCAGCAGGAAGAGCACCGCCAGCACGTACAGCATCCAGTGCTGGCGCCGGCCACGACCTGTTGCCAGCTCCAACACCGCAAAGCTCACAATGCC
>DATLMQ010000191.1:0-7949 GCA_035537215.1 Acidobacteriaceae bacterium | reverse complement strand
GAGCGCGTGTTCGGTGAGGACGACGAGGACCATGCGGGGCCGGCATCGGGCGCTCATGAAGTGAGTTAGCGGGACGGGAATTCGGCCGTTATGATGGTCGCCTACAAGAGCTTGACTCTATCGTGTTGTACCCGGTGAAAGCGAGAGTCCATGCACCAGATCTCACGACGTAAGTTCGTCGCACTGACGGCAACCGGCATTGTGACCGCTCCCCTGGCGCTGAGAGCAAGCGCCAGGGTGACGGCGCAGGAGGTGATCGACCGCATCAAGAAAAACCTCGGTGTGGAGTGGAAGCCGGAGACGGTCGATACGTTCAAAGCAGGCGACCCTTGGGCGGCCGTGACGGGGATTGTGACCACGTCGCTGGCATCGCTGGACGTGCTGGGGCGTGCGGTGAAGGAGCGGGCCAATCTGATCGTGACGTGCGAGCCGACGTTCTTTGCGAGGGCAGACTCGCCGACGCCGCCGGTGAGGCGCCCGTCGGGGCCGGTGCCGGGTGGACGCCCCACTCCCGCCACACCGCTGACACCATCCCCGCCAGCAGCTCCGGACCCGGTGTTCGAGGCCAAGGACGAGTTCATCAAGAAGCACAACCTGATCGTCTGGCGGTTCAGCGACCACTGGCGTATGCGCAGGCCCGAGCCGTTTGCGCAGGGGCTCGCCAACGCGCTCGGCTGGTCGAAGTTCCGCGATCCCGGGAATCCGACGCGGATGACGATCCCGGAGACTTCGCTCGAGGCGCTGGTTTCGCATGTCAAGCAGTCGTTGAAGTCCCGCGGTGGGATGCGCATTGTGGGCGACCCGAGGTTGCGGGTACGAACGGTGGCGCTGCTTCCCGGGACGACCGCGATCCAAGCGTCGCTTGAGGTTCTTCCTGACGTGGACGCCATCGTTGCGGGCGAGGTGCGCGAGTGGGAGACAGTGGAGTACGTGCGCGATACGGTGGCGCTCGGCGGGAAGAAGTCGCTGGCGCTGCTTGGCCGGATTGTCTCGGAGGATCCGGGGATGCAGGTCTGCGCGGAGTGGCTGAAGACCATCGTTCCCGAGGTGGGAACGACGTGGATTCCTGTCGCCGATCCATACTGGAGGCCGGTCTGATGAGCACGCTGACCGCAGGTGAGATCGTTGCCCGTATCAAGACAAACCTCGGTTTTCCGTGGCGCGAAACGACGTACCGCGACACCTTCAAGTTCGGCGGTCCGGATACGGTTGTCACAGGGGTAGCAACGACGATGTTCTGCACCTACGACGTGGTCCGGCGTGCCGTCGAGGCGGGGTGCAACATGATCATCCCGCACGAAGACACGTACTGGAACGACAAGGATGACATCTCGATCGTGAGCGGGGATTTCGCCTACAAGCAGAAGGTCGACTTCATGCGCGAGCACGATATCGCGATCTTTCGTATACACGACCACATGCACGCACAGAAGCCGGACTTCACTTATGTTGGGTGTGCGCGGGCGCTCGGGCTGGAGAGCAGGTACGAGACGGGTCCACAATCGCACCACTTCACCTTGCCGGAGACGACGCTGGGCGAACTGGCGGCCACGTTTCAGAAGCGACTCGGGGACAAGGCATTGCGGGTGGTGGGCGACCCGAAGACGAAGGTGGCCCGGGTGCAGCTTGGCGTGGGGTATGCGACCCCAAGCATCAACAGCCCCGACGTGGACGTGGTGGTGAGCGGAGAGCAGCAGGAGAGCGATGGCTTTCTGGACAGCCCGGCGTACGTGCTGGACGCGATAACGCTGGGGATTCCGAAGGGCTGGATTATGCTGGGCCACTCGGTTTCCGAAGAGCAGGGCATGCTGGAGATGGCCAAGTGGATCAAGGCGTTCACACCGGAGGTTCCAGTTCAGCTCGTCAAGACCACCGAGCCTTACTGGGTGCCGAAGTAGAGACGATTCTCTCTGGAGCGATGCTGCTTTTTATGGAGAGTACGAGGCATTCTGCCCTGCCGGCGAGGGACTGGGGTCTCGTCCTGCAGAATGAAGCTGCACCGTCCAGAGATATAGGCTAACCCACAAGGAAGCGGTTGCGTGTAGATGGCTTCCGCGAGAATTCGCCCTGGCGGGCTGAGGTGGGAGGCTGAGGTTTTGGGAGCTAGGAAAAAGCCGAAGCTTGGGCAGAACTTTCTGGTGGATGAGGCGGCGTGTCTGCGGATTGCGGATGCGCTGGGAGATGTGCGCGAGCGCACAGTGGTGGAGATCGGGCCGGGACATGGGGCGATCACGGAGATCCTGGCGCAGCGGTGCGGGAGGCTGCAGTGCGTAGAGTTCGACCCGGCGCTGGCGCGCGAGCTGACGTTCCGGTTCCGCAACAACCCGGCGGTGAGGGTCCATGAAGCGGATGTGCTGAAGACCGATTTCGGCACGTTGCGCGAGGAGGGCTCCGGTGCGGCCATGGATGCGGTTGGGAATCTGCCGTACTACATCACGTCCGACATTCTGCTGCACCTGTTTGCCGCGGCACGACGGGGGTTGCTGCGGCGAGCG
This sequence comes from Acidobacteriaceae bacterium, assembly GCA_035537215.1. Classification (GTDB taxonomy): domain Bacteria; phylum Acidobacteriota; class Terriglobia; order Terriglobales; family Acidobacteriaceae; genus Granulicella. The sequence goes on along the minus strand of DATLMQ010000191.1, from coordinate 5,454 downwards.
GTGCTGATGATGCAGCGCGAGGTGGCGGAAAGGGTTGCGGCGGCGCCGGGGACGAGCGAGTATGGGGCGCTGTCGGCGTACACGCAGATGCATGCGACTGTGACTAACCTGTTGACGCTGCCGCCGAGCGCGTTTTCACCACCGCCTGAGGTGTATTCCACGGTGGTGCGGCTGGAGTTTGCGCCGCGGTTTGGGGAGCTCGGGGTGGAACCGGAGGGGTTCAACCGATTTCTGCGGGGGAGTTTTGCGCAGAAGCGGAAGACGCTGGCGAACAATGTGCGGGCCGCGGGGTTCAGCGCGGCGGCGGTGCAGGCGGGGTGGCCGGAGGGTCTGCCGCCGCAGGTGCGGGCAGAGGCGGTGTCGCTGGAGAGGATGGCGGAGCTTTACCGGTCTCTGGACGCGGTTTCCGAGACAGGCGAGGACGAGCTGGAGTCCTGAAGCAGGCGAGCGGCTTTGCGGCGGACGCGGTCGATGACGTGCTCGTCATCAATGAGGGACTGCAGTACGGGCGCGATATTGGGGATCTCGATGGCGGAGCCGTCGCGGGCGGCGGAGACGAGATGATCGATCTCTGCGTCCAGGGCGAGGCGGTCGAAGCGCTGGTCATGCTGGAGGCGCTGGCCGGCTTGCATGGTGGCGGCGATGGCCTGGAAAGCGGCCACGGCGTCCATGAGGGCGGAGTCCTCGGAAAAGTTGAAGGTGCAGTCGAGCGTGCGCTCGGGCATCTGGTAACGGATGGTTTTGACGCCGGTCTGCGCGATGTTCTTCTGGTGGGTTTCGCAGCGGCCGGCCTTGGCAGCGTGCTCGCCACGGCGGAGACGCTGCAGGGTGGAGGGACTGATGCTGAGGGAGTGGGGTGGGTCGGCGGCCGCACCTGCCTCGCTGTAGGTGCCGGTGCCGGTGCCGTCGAGACGGACGGTCCAGGGACGCTCGGCGGTATTGCGGGGCTTGACGGAGAACTCAATGGCGGAGGCCTGGTGAGTGGGGGCGTCGGAAGGGAGCGAAGGCGCAGCGGCGGCGGGCAGCGCGAGAGCGAGAACGGCGGCGGCGATGAGGAGTCGAAGGGCATGGCTCATTGGCTTAACCTTTCGGCGGTCTGCGCGTGGTGGATGTGGCAGATAGCGATGGCGAGGGCATCGGCGGCGTCGGCGGGCTCGGGGACAACTTCAAGCTGGAGAAGACGGGTCACCATGAACTGCACTTGCTCCTTGGCAGCGAGGCCGTAACCGACCACGGCGCTTTTGATTGAGAGCGGGGCATATTCGGCGACGGGGAGGCTGCAGTTAGCGGCGGCGAGCATGGCGACGCCACGCACCTGGCCGAGTTTGAGAGCGCTTTTGGCGTTGGCGGAGAAGAAGACCTCTTCGATCGCGACGACTTCGGGCTCCCACAGGTGGAGGAGGGCGGTGAGCTCGGCGTAGACCTGGGCGAGGCGAACTGGGGTACGGTCCTTCTTATTGAGACGGACGGCACCGGAGCAGAGTGGGCGCAGACGGGGGTTGCGGGCACTGAGGTCGACTTCGACCACGCCGTACCCGGTGAACTCGGTTCCGCAGTCGATCCCGAACACACGCATGGGTCCGTACAGTCTACCCCGTTCGACACGTATGGCGCCGCAGAGTCGGACCAGACCCGGTACAATCGAGCGGACAACGGCCCCTAATCGCAGTACGAAAGACTCCTTCGCTTGCTCCTTACTCGATACCCCGCCGCGTTTGGCACGCTTGTTGTCGCGGTGGTGGCGCAAGGGGCGTTGCTGCACAGGGCTGCTGCGGGCGGTGGACGGAGGGCCGCGACCCAGGCGAGTGTGCCCGCGGCGAGCTCGATGGGAGCAGCCGCGGAGATGCAGAGCCAGCCGAAGCTGCCGCTGACGAGTGCGGAACGTACACGGTCTGCGTTGGCGTCGATTCCGGCGCTGCCGTTCAACAGGACGACCATTGTGCTGGACCCCGGCCACGGGGGAACGGACAGCGGAGCCCGTATCACTGATAGAACGGTGGAGAAGGATGTCACGCTGGCGCTGGCGTTCCGGTTGCGGTCGTTACTGACAGCACGCGGATTCACAGTGGTGCTGACGCGGGAAAAGAGCGAGGCGAATACGCCGACGGCTCCGTTTATGCCGCTGACGCTGGACGACCGTGCAGGGATGGCAAACCATGAGCGAGCGTCGGCGTGCCTGCTGCTGCATGCAACCCCGAGTGGAACGGGCGTGCACCTGTATGCCTCCGAACTTGAGGCGCGGACAGGAGAGGTGACGGCAGGACCGTGGCTGACGGGGCAGGCGGCGTGGGTGGGGCAGAGCCGGGCGATGGCGAATGAGATGGGGGAGGCGCTGACGCGCTCCAGATTGCCGGTGGTGAATGGAGCGGCGTCGGTGAGGCCGCTGGATTCGCTGACGTGTCCGGCGCTGGTAGTGGAACTGGCGCCGCTAAGCGATGATGCAGAGACCATCAACGATCAGAGCTACCAGCAGCAGGTGGCCCAGGCCATCAGCGGGGCGCTGGTGGCCTGGCAGACCACGGCACAGGCACCCACCCGGCTGCCGGCGGTGCTGCCCGGCGTGGAGAATCGGCCGTGAGCCTGCGGGGACGGCGCATCGTGTTCTGGATAATGATCGCGGGCATTATCGCGATGGGGGTGGTGTTGTTTCTGCACAGGCAGCAGGCGCGGGGACGGGTGGAACACCTCGCAGATGATCTGCCGATGGATGCGCCGTATACGAATGAACAGCCGGTGACGTTTGCGGTCGCCAATGATGACGATGGAACGATCGCTACGACGACACGTCAGCTGGCGTTGCCCACGGAAACCACGGCACGGGCACGGGCGCTGCTGGATCACCTGGCGGCAGAGTATGCGCTGCCAGGATCGGGGCATCCGTTGCAACCGGGAGCGGCGGTGAATGAGGTGTTTCTGGTGCCGCTTCCAGTGGTGGGGCATGCGGTGGACAGCTCGGCAGCCGCGGCGGGTGCGGGGGAGCATAGCGCGACGGTGCTGGTCGCGCCGGATCCGGCGACGACGGTCAACCCGCAGACGCCCGGGGGAGAGCTCGCCGTGATCGATCTGCGAGGGAGCTTTGTGAATGAGCATCCGTCGGGAGTGGAGGTCGAGATGCTGACGCTGCTCTCGATCATCGGGACACTGCATGCGAATCTTCCGCAGATTGAGCAAGTCCGATTCCTGGTGGATGGGCGGCCGCGCGAGACGCTGGCAGGGCATGCGGATCTGCTTAGAACGTATCCGTCGCGCGAGACGGTGACGAGGGGAACGCAGAGCAGCCTGCGATGAGAGTGCGCGGACCAGTTCTCGGGGTGTTCGATTCGGGCTTTGGTGGGCTGACCGTGTTACGGGCGCTGCTGCGGACGCTCCCGGGCGCGCACTTTGTGTACGTGGGCGACACCGCGCGGCTGCCGTACGGGGCGAAGTCGCAGGCGACGGTGGCGCGCTATGCGGTAGAGACGGCGCGCTTTCTGGAGAGTCGCGGGGCGGAGATACTGGTGATCGCGTGCAATACGGCGACGGCGCTCGCATTGGAAGACATTCGCGCGGCGGTGAAGGTGCCGGTGGTGGGTGTGATCGAGCCGGGGGCGCGGGCTGCTGCGGCAGTGATGGGAGTGGAGAGCCCGGGGATTACGAGCACTATGGGCTTGATGCGGAGCGAGGAGGTGCTGGTGCTGGCAACCTCAGCTACGGTGCAGTCGCAGGCGTATGAGCGGGCGTGCGCGAGCCTAGGGCTCCGGTCGGCGGAGAAGGCTTGTCCGTTGCTCGTGCCGCTGGTGGAGGAGGGATGGACGGAGCATCCGGTGACGCGTGAGGTGATCCGAATCTATCTGCGGGAGGCGCTGGCGACGTGTGCGCCGGGTGCGGTGCTGCTGGGCTGCACGCACTATCCCCTAATCGAGAGGGAGATTGCGGCGGCGCTGCACGAGCTGGGATCGGCGGCGGCGGTAATCGACTCGGCGCAGGCGACGGCTGATGCCGTGGCGGCGGCGCTGGCTTGGGATGTGGAGGCTCTGGTGGAAGGCGGAGCGGCGAGCTTCGAGTGCTTTGCGACCGACTCGGTGGAGAAGTTTCAGCGGCTGGGGAGTTTGTTTTTGCAGCGGCCGATTCCCGAGGTGCGGCTGCTGGACCTTGGCGGGTAGACTCGAGCGGAGAGGGACTGAGGGGACGATGCACTATCTGCTGAAGTCGGAGCCTGACAAGTATTCGTTCGATGATCTGCTGCGCGATGGTGAGACGGTGTGGGACGGGATCAAGAATCCGCAGGCGCTACAAACATTGCGAGGAATGAAACGTGGTGAGGAGTGCGTGATCTACCACTCCAACGTGGGAAAGGCGGCGGTGGGGCTGGCGAAGGTGGTGTCAGTCGAGTTGGACCCCGCGGATGGGAAGACGCCGATTGTGCGGCTGAAGGCGGCCAAACGGTTGAAGCGCGAGAAGCCGCTCGCGGAGATTCGCGAGGTCGGCGTGTTCAAGGCCTCGGTGATGTTCCGGCAGTTCCGGCTGTCGGTGGTGCCGCTGACCGATGAACAGTTCGACTGGCTGGTGCACGGCTGACGCGAGGCGGACCGGCGCCGGAAACGATGCGCAAGCCCTGCTAGACTTACCTCCGTTGCGTTCAGCCAAGGAGTTTGCCAGGCCATGATCGATATGCAGGGACAGGTCGCCGTTGTCTTCGGCGTTGCGAACAAGCGAAGCATCGCGTACTCGATCGCGGAGTCGCTGGCGAATGCGGGAGCGACGCTGGTGCTGTGCTATCAGAGCGAGCGGCTGAAGAGAGAGGCCGATGAGCTGGTGGCCTCGCTGGGGCAGGCTGACAAGGCGCGGACGATTCAGTGCGACGTGACCAGTGATGAGGAGATCGAGTCGGCATTCAGTCAGATTCGTGATGCGTTCCCGGTGATCCATACGGTGGTGCATTCGGTGGCGTTTGCACCGGCAGATGCGATCAAGAACGATTTTCTGCTGACCAAGCGCGAGGACTTCAAGATTGCGCACGACATCAGCGTGTACTCGCTGATTGCGATTGCGCGAGCGGCGGCGCCGCTGATGACTGAGGGCGGATCGATGCTGACGCTGACCTACTACGGGTCAGAGAAGGTATTTCCGAACTACAACGTGATGGGCGTGGCGAAGGCGGCGCTGGAGGCAACCGTGCGGTATCTGGCGGCTTCGCTGGGGCCGAAGAACATCCGTGTGAATGCGATCTCCGCGGGGCCGATCAAGACCCTGGCAGCGCGTGGAATTGGAGATTTCAACGTGATTCTGGACAAGGTGACCGAGCGCGCTCCCCTGCATCGCAATGTGGAGCAGGCCGAGGTGGGAGGTGCAGCGCTTTTCCTAACGAGCAGGCTGGCCAGCGGAATCACGGGCGAGATTACGTATGTGGACTGCGGTTTCAATGTGACCGGAATTTGAGGGAGGCTCATGACGATTGCCGAGATGCTGCTGCAA
>DATLMQ010000190.1:0-5714 GCA_035537215.1 Acidobacteriaceae bacterium | reverse complement strand
CGGCGGGCGCGAGAGCCTGCGGCCGCACGGCCCAGACGGCGGCGACCCAGGGAAGGCCGGTGTGCTGGCGCCAGAGGGTGGCGAGATCGAGCCAGAGGAGGGGGGTGCGGGAGGCGGTCTGGAGGGCGGCGTCGATTTCGGCGCGGTGTTCGCGGGCGAGGATAGCGGGGTCGCCGATGAGCAGGGCGGCGTCGGCGAGCCCGAGCATGGCGAGCGGGTCGGCGGGGTGCTCGGTGAACGTGGGGCGGATGCCGTGAAAGCGCTCGAGGAGGACGCGGGTGTAGGCGATGGAGCTGCGGGAGGCAGTGTCGGCGGCGAGGGAACGGATGCGGGAGAGGGCTTCGGAGGGTGGGAGTTGGTCGGGATTTTTGACCAGGAGCAGGATGCTGCGGACCTCGTGGAGAGAGGCGATGGTGCAGCCGGGAACGACGGCGAGCTCGGGGGTGAGCTCGGCGATGGGGATGAGGCCGAGGTCGGCGGTCCCGGCGTGGAGCTCGCGGGCGCAGTTGGCAGGAGAGGTGTAGTGGACGTGGTAGCGGGAGCGGAGGGCGGTGGCGGTGGGTTCGTGTTCGAAGTGGAAGAGGAGAGGCGCGGGATTGAGGAAGGAGATAGCGGAGACGCGGAGAGGCACGGGTTAAGGGTACTGCGAATGGTGCAGAGGCGAGAGGAGCGGGCTGCGATAGGATGCGAGGGGCTGGCGCAGGCAGAGGGGTGAGCGCGGATGGCGGAAGTGGTGGTAGCGGCTGAGGTGGAGACGCGCCTGGCGTGGATGGCGCTGGCGTTGACGCCGGGCATGGGGCCGACGCGGTGCGGGCGGGCGGTGCAGCGGCTGGGCGGAGCGGCGGAGAGGCTGTTCACGGCGTCGCTGACGGAGTTGGAGGGGGTTGGGCTGCCGGCGTCGGCGGCGCAGTTTGTCTTCAGCGGGCGGGCCCGGAAGGCGGCGACGGATGCGGCGAGCCGGACGGCGGATGCGGGCGCACGATTCCTGACGCCGGACGATGCGGAGTATCCCGGGCGGTTGCTGGAGATCTACGATCCACCCACCGTTCTATGGGTAAGGGGGGATGCAGGGCTGCTGAACCGGGCGGGGATTGCAGTGGTGGGGACGCGGCATCCGACGCCCTACGGAGCCGGGATGGCGGAGATGCTGAGCCGGGACCTGGCGCGGCATGGGCTGGTGATTCAAAGCGGCATGGCGCGGGGCGTGGATACGTGCGCGCACAAGGGAGCGGTCGAGGCCGGTGGGAAGACGGTGGCGGTGTGGGGGACCGGCATCGATGTGATCTATCCCAAGGAGAACAAGCGGCTGGCAGAGCAGATTGTGGCGACCGGCGGGGCGATCGTGAGCGAGTTTCCGCTGGGGAGCTTTCCGGCGCCGCAGAACTTTCCGATCCGTAACCGGACGCTGAGCGGGATGAGCATCGGGGTGCTGGTGGTGGAGGCAGCGGAGTATTCAGGCACGAGGATTACGGCGAGGTGTGCGCTGGAGCAGGGGAGGGATGTGTATGCGGTTCCCGGGAATGCGACGAACAAGAACGCCTGGGGGCCGAATACGCTGATCAAGCAGGGGGCAAAGCTGACGGCGAGCTGGGAGGACATCTGGGAGGATCTGCCGTCGCAGATACGGCTGGAGCTGGAGGATGAGCTGGCGGCGCGGTCCGGGGGCGATGAATCGTCCACCGGCAAGAGCGCATCCTTATTGGGTGGTGGACTGAGCAGCGGTGGCCGCGAGCCCACGATGGGGGAGCATGAGCGCATTGTCTTCAGCGAGTTGCGGCAGGACGAGGCCGTGCAGCTGGATGAGCTGATCGAGCGGCTGGAGCCGAAGCTGGTGTCCGGCGAGATCTTTACCGCGCTGTTTGAGCTGGAGCTCGCGGGGCGGGTGAAGCAGATGCCGGGCAAGAATTACGTGCGTTGTTTTTAGCGAGCAGCGGAAGCGCGGCGGCGGCGGAAAGCTGCCGGCAGGAGCTCGCAATGTTCCGGTAAATGTGCCATGGAGATGCTTCTTTCTTGTTCGCGGCACGTCGAACGGAACGGTGGAGGCTGCCGGTTCGTATGAAATGGTCGAGGCCCGAGAAATTCTGATTGTTTGACTTGGCCTTGGCAAAGCGTGGTAGGTTGCAGAGGAATTGGAAGCGGGACGGGGTTTCTGCTCCGGGTCTCGAAGCAGGTGTGCAGGATGGGTAAGAATCTGGTGATCGTGGAGTCGCCCGCGAAGGCGAAGACGATCGGGAAATATCTGGGCAGCGACTACGTGGTGGAGGCCTCGATTGGGCACATCATGGACCTGCCGAAGAACGATATTGGGGTGGAGCTGAAGCAGCGGACGTTTGAGCCGACGCTGATTGTGTCGCCAGGCAAGGAGAAGGTGGTGGACCGGCTGAAGAAGCTGGCGGCGAAGAGCGACGCCGTGTTTCTGGCCGCTGACCCGGACCGCGAGGGAGAGGCTATCGCCGCGCACCTGAAGATGCAGCTGCTGCCGGCGATGAAGGACAAGCAAAAGCTGCGCCGGGTGACCTTCAACGAGATTACGAAGAAGGCCGTGCAGCAGGCCTTCCAGCACACGCGCGACGTGGACGAGAACCTTGTGGACGCACAGCAGACGCGCAGAGTCCTGGACCGGCTGGTCGGGTATCAGATTTCGCCGCTGCTGTGGGACAAAGTGAAGCGGGGGCTGAGCGCAGGGCGTGTGCAGACCGTGGCGCTGCGGCTGATTGTGGAGCGGGAGCGCGAGATCAACGCGTTCAAGACCACTGAATACTGGAACATCGACGCCACGCTTTCCGCGGGGAAAGGCTCGTCGAATTTCGTGGCGCGCATGGTGGGGGTCAACGGCGAATCTCTTCGCGTGGTCGATAACAACGATTCGACCAAGAGCATAGCCAATGCTCTGCCGGACAAAGCCGCGGTGGACGAAGTGATGCCGCAGCTGGAACGTGCCACATGGGCTGTCCGCTCGGTAGTCAAGAAGCAGGTGCAGCAGAAGCCGAAGGCGCCGTTCACGACGAGCCAGTTGCAGCAGGCAGCGGCGGGCCGGTTGAAGTTCAATGTGCGCCGGACCATGGGCGTGGCGCAGCGATTGTATGAAGGCATCGAGCTTGGGAGTGAGGGAACTGTCGGCCTGATCACCTACATGCGAACGGATTCGACAAACATGAGCGCGGATGCGGTGAGCGATATTCGCAGCTGGGTGGGGAATCGGATTGGCGATACGTACCTGCCTGAGAAGCCGAACATCTACAAGTCGAAGAAGGACGCGCAAGAGGCGCACGAGGCGATCCGTCCGACCAATGTGAACTACGTTCCAGACCAGATTCGGCGGTATCTTTCTGACGAGCAGTACCGGCTGTACAAGCTGATCTGGGAACGGGCTGTCACCAGCCAGATGTTGCCGGCGATCTTCGATCGCACAACGGTGGATATCCAGGCGAGATCGAATGTCTCGTATGACTTCCGCAGCACGGGAAGTGTTCTGGTGTTCGACGGCTACCTGCATTTCGAGGAGAAGGAACGGCTGGCCAGAGAAGAGCGCGCGGCGAAGGAGACCAGGAACGTTGAAGCCTCCAGCGAACCGCAGGCTGCCGATGGCAACGAAGGGGATGCACCCAACGATTCGGCCAATGACGAGAGCAGCGCGGACCGCCGGTTGCCAGAGCTGACGGATGGGCAGGCGCTGGAGCGGCTGAAGCTGGATCCGCAGCAGAAGTTTACGCAGCCACCGCCGCGCTTCAACGAGGCGAGCCTGGTGAAGACGCTGGAGGAGCGAGGGATCGGTCGGCCGTCGACCTACGCGTCCATCATCAACACCATCCAGGAGCGCGATTATGTGAAGAAGATCGCGCAGAAGCTGGTGCCGACGGAGATCGGCATGGTGGTGACGGAGCTGCTGGTGAAGAACTTTCCGTACATCTTCGAGACGGGGTATACGGCGCAGCTGGAGAGCGAGCTGGATGCGGTGGAGGATGGCAAGGAGAAGTGGACGGACCTGCTGAAGGGCTTCTACGGGCATTTCGAGGACGAGCTGAAGGTCGCCGAGAAGCAGATGGAAGACATCAAGGCGATGGAGCTCGAGACCAAGGAGCTGTGCGAGAAGTGCGGAGCGCCGCTGATTCTCAAGTGGGGCAAGTTCGGCAGCTTCTACTCGTGTTCGAACTTTACGAAGGCGAAGCCGGTGACGGTGCCGCAGGGGCCGCTGAAGAAGGATCCGAAGGCGGCGATCAAGAAGGTGCTCGACGCGTTCAACTTCCCGGTCCGGGTGAAGGTGATGGAGGACGACGAGGCCGAGTCGAACGTCCAGGTGAACGACAAGGCCGAGCTGATCCGCGCTCTGCAGGCTGGTGCCGGGGCGGGCAAGAAGCTGATTGTGGAGCCGGAGAGTTGCGACTTCACCAAGGAGAACTTCGCGGCCAAGCCGGACCTGAGCTCGCCCGGGGCGCAGGAGACGGAACAGGAAGAGGAGTTCTGCGACAACTGCGGGCGGCAGATGGTGCTGCGCAATGGACCGTGGGGACCCTTCATGGCGTGCCCGGGGTACAACGAGGACCCGCCGTGCAAGACGATCCGGAAGCTGAACCAGAAGGTGCAGTCCAAGCCTCCGGTGCAGCTGGAGGAGAAGTGCCCGAAGTGCGGGAAACCGTTGCTGCAGCGTGAGGGGCAGTATGGGGAGTTCGTCGCATGCTCGGGGTACCCGAAGTGCAAGTACGTGAAGCAGGAGCTGCTGGACGTGCCCTGCCCGAAGTGCGCGGCGGAGGTCGCGGTGCGGAAGAACCGGCGGGGCGATACGTTCTACGGGTGCACGCGGTATCCGAAGTGCGACTTTACGAGCAACCAGAAGCTGGTGGCGGGGCCGTGTCCGCAGTGCAAGTCGCCGTACCTGGTGGAGCTTTCGGACAAGGAGGGCACATTCCTGGTGTGCCCGAACAACCAGGAGCGCATGCCGAAACGGCGCGCGAAGCGGGGCGAGCCTGAGGAGAAGCCGACGGGGCCGGAGTGTCATTTCGAGGAGAAGATAGGGCCGCCGAAGTCGAAGGAGGAAGCGAAGGAGCTGCAGCGGCCTGATCCGGACAGGACGCGTCCGCTGGTGGAGGCCGTGGCCTGACGGTCTGGGTGAGGCGATAGAAAGTGGGTTGAGATCTATGTGGTTCTGGAGGAATGGGCAACCCGACTTCCTGTTTCCGGTAGATCGTGGTAAGCTGTATGTAAGACCAGCGGCATCAGCCGCGGCACAGGAGATCTCCGGCGAACTGCGGAGGCACTGACTGCTGCTATCTGACTGAGAAGACAGGAAGGCGGATATGGCGAAGGCGATTTGGAATGGACAAACTCTAGCGGAGAGCGAGAAGATCGAGACCGTCGAGGGAAACATTTACTTCCCTGAAGAGAGCGTGAATCGGGCGTTTTTGCGGCCCAGCTCGACGAGCTCCACCTGCCCATGGAAGGGCCGGGCGCGCTACTACACCGTCCTAGTAGACGGTCAGGAGAACCCGGACGCGGCATGGTACTACCCTGATCCGAAGCCTGCCGCCAAGACCGTGAAGCACCACGTCGCCTTCTGGCGCGGAGTGGAGATCACCGCCTAGCTCCTCTTCCTTCTGCAGAATGAACAGCCTCCGCCATCGCGCGGGGGCTGTTTGCATTTTTGCCGGGAGAGGGACTGTGGGCGGGGTCCGGCACGTCAGCGGGCGCGGGGTTGTCGCATCTCGTCCTGGCGCATG
>DATLMQ010000189.1:0-5701 GCA_035537215.1 Acidobacteriaceae bacterium | reverse complement strand
AGCTTCACATCCACGCGCGAGGTATCGTTCACCAGCACTTTGACATCGCGCGTCACGCTGGCCTTGAAGCCCGAAGACATCACCTGGACCGCATAGGTGCCGGGCGCCACCAGGGGAAACACATACGATCCATCCTCATGGCTCTGCGCCGTGCGCACGGATCCGGTCTCCGTGTTGGATAGCTCCACGTGAGCGGCAGCCACCGTGCGGCCCGCCGGATCGGTAATGTTTCCCAGAACGCTTCCGGTCGCCTGCGCGGAGCAGCGCGTCGAGAGCGCTACCAGCACTGCAATCACCACCGAGGACAAGACCAGCGAACGGAAACGGACCGTCGCGAAAAAAGCAGAATTCTTAGCGGATTTCGCCTGGGACATTACGAGCCTCCAACAGTGTCAGGAACAGAGAAGCGACAGAGAACCTGGAAACGCTGCGATATCAACATTCCAAACGGAACTGCTCGTACACTGCACCGAGGTCCCCATCGGTAGGGACACGGGGTCCGACACCCTGTGATAGCTGGTTGGCCTGCGAAGTAATGAGACCATATACCGGGCTGTACAATGTGTCAACGTCCTGTATACCGAGTGTTCCTGCGCGGCGTGGATCCATCCCTTAGTCCCTCATCTGTATGCTGTCTTCACGCCACACTGGATCCTCAGCTCACCCCAATGGAGATTTATGGAAAGTGTTGTGGAGCCACTCTATCGGAAGGTTCGGCAGGACATCGTCGAATGTGAGCTGACCCCCGGGCAATCGTTTTCGGAGGCGGAGCTGGGCCGCCAGTACAACGCGAGCCGCACGCCTGTGCGCGAGGCCTGCCGGCGCTTGGAACGCGAAGGCCTCATCCGCATCATCCCCTTCCGCGGCTACATGATCGCCCCTCTGTCGGTAGCGGAGTTCCACGACCTGGAAGAGATGCAGCTCATCTTTGAGCCCGAAGCCGCCGCCCTTGCCGCCGAGCGCGCCAGCAACGACGAGCTCGAAGAGATGCAGCGCCTGGCTACCTATGAATATCGCGTAAACGACAAAGAGACCTACCGCAACTTCCTGCAGACCAACTACAACCTGCACTGTATGATCGCGCAGTCCACGCGCAATCGGCGTCTTTTCGATGTCGTAACCAACGTGCATGTGCGCCTCATGCGCTTTTTCTACCTCGGCCTGCCCTTTGACTCCTACGGCCCGGCACTGGTCTCCGAGCACGTCGCCATGGTCGACGCCATTCGCGACCGCAACGTGGAGGAGGCCCGCCGCCAGGCCGCCGACCACATCCGCAAAGCCATGGACCGCAGCGCCAGCCTGCTGATGAGCGCAATCCGCTTCGGTGAAGCTGTCTTCGATGCCAGCAACGTCGAAGGCGCCGTCCCCAACACACGCGCGAGATCGCGCCGCTGCTAAATCAAGCTCCGCCGCCGTGCGGGCGAACCACAACGCAGGTTTCAGATCGGAGACGTATGCCAGAGCTATTGACACCCCCCGCGCCAGCCCAGTCCACACTCACCACGGAAGAGGTGGTCTCGCTCACCCGCGACCACAACTACGGCACTTGGCGCAAGCAGAAGAACTGGACGCCGATGCACGTCGTCGGCGCCGAGGGCTGCTACTTCACCACCGGCGACGGCAAGCGCTTCCTCGACTTCAGCGCGCAGCTGATGTGCGTCAACCTCGGTCACGGCAATCCCGCGGTCGTCAAGTCTATCGCCGACCAGGCTCAGGTGTTGCCCTACGCCATGCCCGGCTACGCCACCACCGCACGCGCCGAGCTCAGCAAGCTCCTGCTCGATGTGCTCCCCGAAGGCCTCACCAAATTCTTCTTCACCACCTCCGGCACCGAGGCCAACGAGGCTGCCTTCAAGATCGCGCGCATGTACACGGGCAAGTCCAAGATCCTCGCCCGCTATCGTTCCTACCACGGCTCTACCTCGGGCTCCATCGCGGCTACCGGCGATCCCCGCCGCTGGCCCATAGAGCCCCGCGGCAAAGGTCCGGGCATGATCTTCGGGCCCGAGGTCAACTGCTACAAGTGCCCGATCCGCCACACCTATCCCGGCTGCGGCATCGCCTGCGCCGATTACCTCGAGCACATGATCGCCAATGAGAGCGACGTGGCCGCGGTTCTGGTCGAGCCCGTCGTCGGTACCAACGGCGTCCTTGTGCCGCCCCCCGGCTACTTCGAAAAGCTCCGCCGCATCTGCGACGACCACGGTGTTCTCCTCATCGCCGACGAGGTCATGAGCGGATGGGGCCGCACCGGCGAGTGGTTCGCCATCAACCACTGGGGCGTGAAGCCCGACATCCTCACCACCGCCAAGGGCATCACCTCTGCTTACGTTCCGCTCGGTCTTTGCGCCACCTCCACGAAGATCGCCGAGTTCTTCGACGAACACTACTTCGCGCACGGCCACACGTACGAGGCGCACCCTCTCACGCTCGCGCCAGCGGTCGTCACTATTCACGAGATGCAGCGCCTCGACCTCGTCAATCGCGCCCGTGAGATGGGCGTCTACCTCGGTGAAAAACTCAACGCCCTCAAGTCGCGGCACCCATCCATCGGCGACGTGCGCGGTCTCGGGCTCTTCTGGGCCGTCGAGCTCGTCAAGGATCAGCAGGCCAAGACGCCCTTCAACACCTGGCAGGAGAAGCTGGACGGCAAGGCCTTGGTAGTCGACCAGATCGCCGCGAAGATGCTCGCCGCCGGCGTCACCGTCCAGGCCTGGATGAGCCACTTCGTCATCGCTCCGCCGCTGATCATCGAGAAAGAAGATATCGACAAGGGAGTCGCTGCGCTCGACGACGCTCTCGGCATCGCCGATGCGCTGCTCGAGACAGAGACCCGCAAAGTTCCAGGGGAGTAGTCCAATCCACGCGGGGAGCGCGGTTGTGCTCTCCGCGTGCAGGGGAACGTCCATGAGGTGGATCTCGCTTCCACTGGCTTTCGCCGCCGTCGGTCTGCAGGCACAGTCCATGCTGAGCATGCAGCACGGTGCGCCGCAGCGTCGGATCCCGCTGGTCAGGGGGCTAGGCAACACCAGCCATCGCATCGCCACGCACAACCCCGAGGCCCAGCGCTACTTCAACCAGGGTCTCGACTACATCTGGGCCTTCAATCATGAGGAGGCGCGCCGCTCCTTTCAGCGCGCCGCCGATCTGGACCCACACGCCCCCATGCCGCTCTGGGGCGTCGCGCTCGCCGTCAGCCCCAACTACAACGACATCGACATCGGACACGCGCGCGCCCAGCAGGCGATGGCGGCGCTGGCGCATGCGCGTGAGCTCGCCGCACACGCCCCACAGCCCGAGCGCGACTACATCGCCGCACTCTTCGCGCGCTACGGCAAGGACCCCCACGGCGAGATCAAGGTCCTCGGCCCCGAGTACAGCCGCGCCATGGCCGAGCTCGCGAAATCGTACCCGAACGACCTCGACGCCTCCACCCTCTACGCCGAGAGCCTCATGGACCTGAACCCGTGGAAGCTCTGGAATCGCGACGGCAGCCCCGCGCCCAACACGCAGAAGATCGTCTCCACGCTGCAGCACGTCATCGCCGTGAAGCCCGACCACGTCGGCGCAAACCATCTCCTGATCCACGCGGTCGAAGCCTCGCCGGATCCCTCACTCGCCTCCCGGAGCGCAAAGCGGCTCGAAACGCTGACGCCTGCTGCCGGCCACCTCGTCCACATGCCAGCGCACATCTACCAGCGCACCGGCAACTTCGACGGTGCCGCCGCAGCGAACCAGCGCGCCGTTGCCGCCGACCAGACTTACTTCAAGGCGCAGCACATCGAGAACCTCAACAACATGTACAACTCGATGTACTACACGCACAACATCCACTTTCTCGCCTCCTCGTGCAGCATGGGAGGCAACTCCGCGTGCACGCAGCGCGCCGCGAAGCAGCTGGTGGATCACGTGCTCCCCGACGTAAAGGACACGCCCGCCATCCAGTGGTACACGCCCACGCAGCCCTGGATGCTCGTACGCTTTGGCAAGTGGGACACGATTCTCTCCGCGCCCGCGCCACCTCCCAACGTCCCGGTACTCGAGGCCATGTGGCATTACGCCCGCGCCTCCGCCTACATCGGGGAGGGCCAGCTCGACCGTGCCCAGACCGAGCGCACCGCACTCGCCAAAGCCGGGGCCTCCCTCCCGCCCGACTTCCCCCCAGCCTTCAACAACTCCGTGAACGCCACCTTCGACCTCGCGCAGCTTGTGCTCGAGGCGCGGTTGCAGGAGGCCGCAGGCAAGCGCCCCGAAGCTCTCCAGACCTGGAAGAAAGCCGTCGCGCTGCTCGACACCTTTGCCTACAACGAGCCGCCCGACTGGTACTACCCCGTCCGCGAATCGCTCGGCGGCGCACTTCTCCGCAACCGTCAGCCCGCCGAAGCCGAGGCCGTCTTCCGCCGCGACCTACAGCTGAACCCTGGCAACGGTCGCTCTCTCTTCGGCCTCTGGCAGAGCCTCAAGCAGCAAGGCAGAACTACCGAAGCCTCCACGGCCGAAGCCGCTTTCCATAAAGCCTGGCAGCACGCCGACACGCCCCTCAGCGTCGCCACACTCTAGCCCCGCCACACTCTAGCCTCGCCACACTGGCCCCGCCACACTGAGCCCAAGCGCCCGGCACGTCCCGCAGCAGCCGCTACGGCCAGTTCACATAGATGGGATTCGTCAGCACCAGCGGATTCTCTCCGCCGTCCTCCAGTTCCACGCGCACCCAGTGCCGCTTCCCGTCCGACGTCCACGTATAAACTGCCCGCCGCCCCTCAGCACCCGCCTGCAGCTCCGGCCCCCCCGCCACCGGCTTCCCATCCACGATCACCCGCAGCTTCGCGCCCGACGCATCATGCGTCACCACCGTGAATGCGACCTCCTTCCCGGAGGCTGCCTTGATGCCATCGCCCATCATCGCCGCACCCGCATTCAACAGCAGGTCCGGCCCATCCGGCCCCGTCGTCTTCACATACACATGCCCGGCCTTGATCCCCTCCAGGATCGCCGCCTGCGAAAGCTCGCGCGCATACACCACCGTCGTCGGAATCCCCACCCCATCGCCCTCTGCGATCTGCTCTCCTCCGCGATGATCGTCTCCTCCGCCCACCCCGGTCGGTCGCAGCCCCTTGGCCAGCTGCGCCTCCCAGAACGGCACGCCATTTCCTGGCGGCGGCGTAAACCACGACCCCTTCTCGTGATACCCGTTGATAACCTCGATCGCGTCCACCTTGCTGAAGTCCGTCATCGGAGCCCATCCCCACCCGCATCCCGGGCAGCGCCCATCCCACGGCCAGTACGCATGGTTTATGCTCACCAGCGCGTGCTGCGCATGCGCCTGGTCGAATAGCTCGTTCACCGTGAAGCCCTTCTCGGCCGCCCGATAATCCAGGAACCCCATCGTCCCCCAGACGTTCGCGTGCCCCTTCACCGTGGTCACCTCTTCCGCCGGAATCAACAGCATGCGGTCGTAGAAGGGCTGATCACGCTCCATCTCGTTGAACGTCGCCTGCGTGTTGTGGTCCGTCACGGCGAGAAAATCGAGCCTCTGCCGCGCCGCCGCCTCAAACAGCTTGAACGGCGGACACGGCACATTCTTCCCCGACTGGCTATTGCACATCGCATCGGTGTTTCCCGTATGCGAGTGCAGGTCGCCCTGATACCACCCCGCCGCATGGTTCAGCACAGCGGAGTTCACCGGATCCAGCCTGCGCGT
>DATLMQ010000188.1:0-11292 GCA_035537215.1 Acidobacteriaceae bacterium | reverse complement strand
TCTGCCCGTTGCGTTTGATACGCCATCACGTGACCGATATGAATGTCCCGCAGCTTCATTCCGCCGAAGTGAACAGTGAGCCACTTGCAGTGGTGCTGATATCCGTAGAGCACACGTTGCCGGAGGTGTACTCTCCGACTTTCCAACCAAATCTTCCCTGCAACTGAGAATTCCTTATCAGCCAGTGTCGTCGGATCAAATGCCGCGGCAGACCTAAAACAGCGAGTTGATGTCGCTGGGGCACAGCTGCCCAAGCTATTCACCGATTCAGCCGGCACCATGACGGCTTCGTCCGGGGTTGGAATGTTGGGATCCGGAATTTCAGCGACTGGCTCCCTGTCCTCCTGCTGCTTGACCTGATCCTGCTTCTGCTCAACCTTCATCTCGTCCTTCTCGATTGTCGCTGCGAGATTCAAGAGCTCATCTGCGCTGATCTGCTGACCCGTCTCCATCTGACGGAGCATCTTGAGAACCTCATTGCGTGATGTCATCATTCCGTGCCTCCGATGAAGGTCTTGGTGCTGATGTAGAGCAGGCAGAGTGCTAAGCCGACGAGAAGGGCGCTCTGGAGCGCCACAGCCAGAGAAGGAACGCGCTTGGCTACAAACATGGCGCGCAGCTCGGCGTCAGTGATAGGCCGCTGAGTAAGGGAGTGGAGACGGCGTTCAGCTTGGGTCATGCCGCACCCCCGATGACAGTCCCCTCGAGCGACATGGACGGGTGAACAGATTCCAGCACATCCCCAGCCTCGCGCTTCGCCTGCATGGAGACGGTGGTGTAGTACTCGGACATTTTCGGCGAGACGTGGCCGGCGAAGCCCATGATCGTCGCGATCGGGATCCCAGCCTCGGCCATTCGGGTAATCGCCGTATGCCGAAGGTCATAGGGGCGCAAATGCGGGAGGCCCGCCTTCTCGCGTATCCACGCCCAGTTATGGGAGATAGCCCATTTGGTCATGGGCCGGGAAGGGTCGGGCTTTGGCACATGCGAATGGCCGACCCCGAATGGGAACAGGTAGTGCTCCGGGTCGACGGCTCCCATGCGGCGGGCGCGAGACATCAACCAGTTGACTGCCTCGATGGCATCCTCGCTGACGAGCGGGATGGTGCGATTACGGTATTTGTTCTTGGAGGCTTCCGGTCCGATACGCAGGGTCCGGTGTTCCAGGTCGATATCCTTCAGTCGGAGCCCGCGGAGCTCACAGGTGGACGCGCTGGTGCGAAGCGCAAGTACGGTGTAGCAGAAGATCCACAGCCAGTCGTCCCGTTGCGCCATCACTTGCAAGAGCCGGGCCTGTTCCTCAGGCGACAACGCCCGTCGCATCTCGCTAAGCTGGACCGGAAGCTGCTGGAAAGCGTGCATATCCTCGCCCCAGCTACCCGCGGCCTTCATGATGCGGATCAGCAGTCCGATCTCCTTGCGGATACGGTTCTGCCCGGCTCGGCGGCCCCACCGACGGTCATAGTTCACGCTTCTCCACTCCTGGTACGTGCGCAGGTGCCCGTCGTGGATCTCCGCGATAGCCATCTCGCTGAAGAACTTCTCCAGCGCCCGGAAATAATCGTCGTAGGTCCGCAACGTCTCCGCAGCGATGTAACGCACGTTGACTTCAGGGTGGTCGTTTGTGGTTCGCGCTGACAGCCATTTCCGGTAGGCGTCCGGGAACGGCATATCGGCCAAAGCTCTCTCACTCCTGACGAAGCTCCTCCCAGCACACGCGGGACAGTTTCGGTGCCCCGGCGTGTGTTCCAGGGGAGTATCTTCGTCCCGCATCGGCGGGCGCGAAGGGTCGGTGGTGGCTTGTGCAGACCGGAGCCCCGCCGGCGGTGGCTGGATCACAAACACGCGTGTGCGCGGTTTCTGAGTTGCCGGAAGGGGTTGAGTGGGAATGGCAGCGGAAGTGTACGCGGACACGTACACGCTAGACTGGGTGTCAGCCATCGGAGTGCTTACCTCACTTCGTTTGGTTAGCCTCGTTCCGAGTGCTTCCAACACTTGGGCGGGGCGCTTTATTCGTTTCCAACCAAACCGTGTTTCTATGGTCGGTAGTTCGTCAGTGATGCCAACTATGTGCGCGCGGCGAGCGGATGTCAACCGAAATGCCATGGGGGCAACATTTGGGGCAAGTTTTTATTTTGACAAATATAACTCCAATCGCTGCCATTAGTTACAATCACTTTTCGGTAGGTTCCGCGTCCACCATCTTCCTCGCACCTCCCATCAACATCCCGCCCTTCAGGCGACCGTACCCCTCCGCGGGCGCGTCGTAGGGGAGATGTCCCATGACGAGGCCCTGCCCGTAACCTCCTCCATCGAACCAGCTTGGCCGCCCGGCGCACAGGAGTGCTACCGCGACGTGCTTCTCGCCCTGCGCGACGCCGGCGTCCCCCATGCCATTGGCGGCGCCTTCGCCATGCACGAGCACACCGGCATCTGGCGCGCCACCAAAGACCTCGATGTCATGATGCAGGCCGCTCTGGTCCCGCAGGCGCTCCAGACCCTCTCGGCCGCAGGCTTCCAAACCTATGTGAAAGACCCCGTCTGGCTCGCCAAGGCACGCCGCGGCGAGCACTTCGTCGATCTCATCACCGGTCTCGGCAACGCTGGCCTCTCCGTCGACGACCTCTGGATCAAGCGCGCCGTGCCCGCCGAGATCCTCGGCGTTCCCTGCAAAATCCTTCGCCCCGAGGAGATGATCGCCTCCAAAGTCTTCGTCTCCCGCCGTGAACGCTTCGATGGCGCCGAGGTCGCCCATCTCATCCGTCTCTGCGCAGGCCAGCTCGACTGGAATCGCCTGCTGCAGCTCCTCGATCCACACTGGGAGCTGCTCCTCTCGGCCCTCATCTTTTTCGCCTATGTGTACCCGTCTCGCACCGCGCTCATACCGGAGTCCGTTTGGGAGGGCCTGCTGCAGCGCTTCGGAGAACACATCCGCCACCCACACCCCGACCAGCCCTTCCGCGGCTCCCTCATCGATCCCCTCATGTTCGCCATCGACGTCGACGAGTGGGGGGAGCGCGATCTATACCGTGAATACTGCGAGCAGACCCCCATCCTGCTCGAAGACGAGGACCCCCCTACAAGGAGCAAAGCATGAGACTCGCCGCCGTTGCCGACATCCACATCAAAGCCGGCGATCACGATCAGAACGTCCGCGAGTTCTCCCCCGTCAACGATCTCGCCGATGCGCTCGTCATCGCCGGCGATCTCACCAATCACGGCCTTCCCGACGAGATGCGCGCCTGCCTAGACGTCCTCGAGCACGTCCACATTCCCATCATCGCCGTGCTCGGCAACCACGACCACGAAAGCGGTCAGCAGGATGAGCTTGCCGGTATGGTGCGTGTCGCCGGCATCCATCTCCTCGAGGGCAACTGCTTCGAGGTCGGCGGCGTCGGCTTCGCCGGAACCAAGGGCTTCTGCGGCGGCTTCACGCCCTTCGAGCTCATGCCCTTCGGCGAAGGCGGCATTAAGAACTTCGTCGAGATCGCCGAGCGCGAGGCCATCAAGCTCGACTACGGCCTCGCCCAGCTCAAGACAGACATCAAGGTGGCCGTCATGCACTACGCCCCCATCAAGGAGACCATCGCGGGAGAGCCTGAGCCTATCTTCCCATTCCTCGGCAGCTCCCGGCTGGAGCGCGCCCTGGACCGCCACCGGCCTGCGCTCGCCCTCCACGGCCACGCGCACCACGGTTCGTTCTCCGGGCACACCGCCTCAGGCACACGCGTCTGCAACGTGGCCCTCCACATCCTGCGCGAACGGCACGAGCCACACCCTTTTACTATCTTCGAGCTCTAGAACCCCGAGCCCTGACACGCTCGTCTACTCCAGGTCGAACTCCCGCAGAGGTCGCTCCGTTGTCGGCGACTCCTTGGCCTTCTTCACCGCCTCGGCGAACTTCTTGGCCAGCAGGTCGTCCTTGTTCTTCTGCGCCTCCACCGACTGCGCGAAGATGCTCTCGCGTCGCGCGTCCTGCTCCTTCAGCGCACGCGCCGCCGCGCCTAGGTCCTCAAACATCTTCTTGCGCGGTGCGGGCGTATGGCTGATCAGCTGCCTCGTCACGGGATCGACCTTCAACATCGCTCCGCAATCCGGACACATCACCTCAAACGGCTGGTCACTCAATCCCATAGGCACCTTCCTCAACCTGCCATTGTACGGCGGCCGCCACGCCGAAAGCATGTAGATCACGCCATGCCCTGGCGTCTCTCAAACCACCACATCACGCCCCGACTCGCGAACGTAGCGCTCCCGCAACGACCAACAACCAGCCGTGTCACCGCCCACTAGGCCCGCGTCAAAGAAAGAGCACGCGATGTCCCGGGCACTCCTGTGATGCATGCTCTACCAGCAGCCTCGGCAGATCCTCGCCATACCGCGCCACAAACCACACCCCCGCCAGCAGTCGCTCCTGCAGATGTCCCTCCGGAAGCAGGCTCAGCATCAGCGCATTCGCATGCTTCCGCAGCGAGCTCTCCCGCTGCAGCTCGAAGTTCGCCGCCACACGTCGCAGCCGGTTCATCTGGTAGCGCATCTTGCTCGCCGACACATTCGCCGTCCGCCCCAGGTCCGCACTCATCGAAGTCATGTACTCGATCAGCGCCGTCAGTTCCGCATCCAGCGCATTCCCCGCCGCCGCCAGCTTCCGCTTGCCCTCGATCGGCATCGCCCGCGCCCCCAGTCGCTGCGCCAGCGCCTCCGCTGTCTTGGCCTCCCAGAGCTGCGGAAGCTGCACCTCGTGCTGCTCCATCAGCTTCGCCAGCGCCGGCTCTACCAGCGTCGCCGAAAGCCGTGGCAACACCGGCGTCACCCGTCCCAGGACACGCTCATACACCACCGCAGACTGCGCGAAGTACGCGATCTCCGCCGGCCCCCCCACATACGCCGCCGTCGGCAGAATCGCATCCTGAAACACCGGCCGCAGCAGCGCATTGGGGCTCAGTCGCTCCGGCTCGCTCTCCAGAATCTTCCGCAGCTCCGCCGCCGAACATACCTTCGACCCGGCCTTCCACTGCCCCTCCGCGGTCCGCCGCAACGGCAGCCGTGCTCCTGTCTCCACGTCCAGCAGAAACAGCAACGAATGCCCCCGCGTCACCAGCACCTGGGCGTGGTACCCGCCTCTGGAAAGCTCCGCGGTCCGCTGCAGCAGCGCCGCTTCCAGCTCCTCGGCCTGCTCGACAGCCGCCCGCAGCACCGAAGCTCCAAGCGCATGCGCCGCCCGCGTCGAAGCGTCCAGCACCACCAGCCCAAACTCCGCAAACACGCTCGTCAGCAGCCGCCCGAAACCCTGCGCCAGCGTGGTCCCCTCATCGCTTCCATAACTGGCCCGCAGCACCTCCGCCACTGGAGCCCAGCTCAGCAGCTCGCTCGCCTGCTCAAGTACCGCCTCCAGCCGCCCACGGCCCTCCACGCTCTCGCCATCGACACGCAGCCCGCCCACCGGCTTGGCTACACCCGGCTTCAGCCCAAGCGTCAGCGTCTCCACCGTCGTCTTCGTCGGCAGCGCCACCTGGTCTACCTCGGCCAGGTCATGGTCCTCAGTGGCCAGCCAGAACACCGGCACATGGGTCCTTCCGCTCCGCTTGGTCGCATCCTGTGCCTTGCGGATCGCCGTCGCCGCCTTCAGCAACGTCAGCAGCGGCCCCCCGAACAGCGCGACCTGCTGCCCCGTCACCACGGCCGCGGCCCCACTCCGCAGCCGCTCAATATTCGCGCGAGCCTCACCTCCGGCCCCGAACCTTTCAGCCTGCTCCAGCAGCAGCGTCGCCAGCCGCTCGCGATGCTCCTCCGTCAACTGCGGCGCGCTCTGCGCCCAGCTCCACCCAAATGGGTCCCCCGGATACCATCGCCGTACCGCGACCGGATCCGCCGCCGCACTCGAGTCCGCGTAGTCGCGGAAGAGCGCAGTCGTCCCGGGCATCATCGCGATGGGATAACACTGTACGTCCATGCGCCTCGTCACTCCAATGCAGCCTGAGCCTCTTTGGATGCTTCACGCTGCCGTCCGATGCACTCTAACAGCGCGCTCATCCCATCGTGTACTGTAACCAACATGGCACCGAAGAAGCTGCCGTCCCGGCAAAAGCCCCGGCCCTCCGCCTCCAGCAAGCCCGCCCCGTCCAAAGCTCCCGGCACCGGTGCAGCCAAGCCACCCAAGAAGCTTACCGGACGCGCCCGCGTGCTCTCCTCCAAAGAGGTCTACAAAGGCAAGGTGTTCTCCGTCACCGCAGAGGAGGTCGAAGAGCCCGGCGGTGTCCGCGCCCGGCGCGACGTCGTCCGTCACAACGGCTCCGTCGTCATCCTTGCCGTCGACACCCACTCCGACCCCCAGGACCCCAAAATCGTCCTCATCCGCCAATACCGCCACGCCGCCGGCCAGTTCCTCCTCGAGCTCCCCGCCGGCCGCATCGAACCCGGCGAAAAGCTCATCCCCGCCGCCAAACGCGAACTCCTCGAAGAGACCGGATACACCGCCCGCCGCTGGTCCAGACACGTCCGCTACTTCGCTAGCCCCGGCTTCGTCAGTGAAGCCATGGACATCCTGCTCGCGGAGGATCTCGTCGCAGGACAGGCCACCCCCGAAGATGACGAACGCATAGAAATCCACCTCACTCCCCTCTCCGAAGCCATCCGCTTGGCCCTTGACGGTAAATTGCACGATGGAAAGACCTTGATCGGCGTCCTCTTCTACGCGGCGCTTCGATCTGATTCCACAAAGTGAATATTCCTTCCAGGTAATTTGTACGTGGCCGAAAATATTTCGGCATAAGTGCGCTGGCGGACAAACATTCGTGATCCGTTGCTGAAACCGTCTTCTAAGAAGTCAGCAAGGCGCTTTCGACGCTGAACGACAAGCAGTTCCCCGCCTGTATGTCCGGCGGCCGCCTTGCGGAAAGACAGGAAGATGGGTCAGTACAAGGGCGTAATGAAGTGGTTCAACAATGCAAAAGGCTATGGTTTCGTGGGACGCGAGGAAGGTCCTGACGTCTTCGTTCACTACAGCGCGATTCAGCTGGACGGCTACAAGAGCCTCAAGGAAGGCGATGAAGTCGAGTTCGATATCGTGCAGGGCGCCAAAGGGCCGCAGGTCGACCAGCTCGTTGTGATCAAACCAGCCTGAAGCCAGACTAACTGAAATTCCACAGCATCCTCCGGCACACCAGAGCGGGCGCGCGCGCGTCTACAATCGAGGCGAACGGATCGCCGCGCCCGTATGGATAACATCACGCTCGCCCGTCTCCTTGATGAGACTGCGGCCCTGCTCGAGATCGACGCCGCCGACCCCTTCCGCGTCCGCTCCTACCGTCGTGCCGCCGAAGCCGTCGAGCAGCAGACCACCAACCTCGCCGCCCTCGCCGACTCCGACCCCAAGGCCCTGCTCTCCATCGCCGGCATCGGCAAGGGCATGGCCGCCAACATCCGCGACCTCGTCGCCACCGGCACCATGCCTCTGCGCGAAGAGCTCCTCACCCGCTACAAGCCCTCCATGCTCGAGCTCCTGCGCCTCCCCGGCATGGGCCCCAAGACCGTCGCCATGCTGCACTCCGCCCTCGGCGTCGCGGACATCGACGCCCTCGAAGCAGCCGCCCGCCGCGGAGACCTCCTCACTCTGCCCCGCATGGGCCAGCGCTTCACCGACAAGCTCCTCAAGGGCATCGAGGACCACCGCAAAAATACCTCCCGCTTCCGCATCGACGTCGCCCGCGAACACGCCGAGCGCATCGGCGCCCTCATCCTCCAGTTTCCCGGCATCGACACCATCACCCCCGCCGGCAGTCTCCGCCGCGGCCGCGAGTCCGTCGGTGACCTCGACCTGCTCGTCACCGGTCCCGCCTGCGAGCCTGACGTTGTCGCCGCCGCCGTCGAACACGTCGCCGCACTCCCGCTTATCGACAAGCTCCTCGCCAAAGGCCAGAACAAGGTCTCCTTCACCCTCCGCAACAACCTCCAGGTGGACGTCCGCCTCCTTCCCCGCGCCAGCTACGGCGCCGCCCTCCAGTACTTCACCGGCTCCAAGCACCACAACGTTGCCCTGCGCCAGCGCGCCATCAAACGCGGCCTCACCCTCTCCGAGTACGCCCTTCTCCGGCTGGAAGACAATGCCATCGTCGCCGCCGCCACAGAGGCCGAGATCTACAACGCCCTCGACCTCGACTACATCCCGCCCGAGCTCCGCGAGAACTGCGGTGAGATCGACGCCGCCTCCCGGCACACCCTCCCACAACTCATCGTCCGCAGCGACCTTCGTGGCGACGTCCACATGCACACCGTCGAGTCCGACGGCTCCTGCTCCATCCGCGAGATGGCCGAAGCCGCCATCCTCCGCGGCCTCGAGTACATCGCCATCACCGATCACTCCAAGCTCCTCTCCATGACCAACGGCATGGACGATACCCGCGCCCTCGCCCACGCCGCTCGCGTCCGCCAGGTCTCGGACGATCTCGCCGCGGAGTTCGCCGCCGGCGCCGGTCCTCAGTGGGCACGCTACGAAGCTCTCCTCCGCGAAGACGAGACCCTCGCCCGCAAGCCCGAGCGCCCCTTCCGCATCCTCTCCGGCATTGAGGTCGACATCCTCCTCGACGGCTCCCTCGACCTCGCCGACGACACCCTCGCCCAGCTCGACATCGTCGTCGCCAGCGTGCACTCCGGCTTCAATCAGTCGCCCGAGGAGGTCACCGCCCGCGTCCTCCGCGCCGCCGAAAACCCCCACGTCGACATCCTCGGCCACCCCACCGGCCGCAAGGTCCTCAAGCGCGATCCGTATAAGATCGACGTCGAACAGCTCCTCACCGCCGCCGCCCGCCTCGGCGTCGCCGTCGAGCACAACGCCGCCCCCGCCCGCGCCGACCTCTCCGACCTCCACCTCCGTCGCGCCAAAGAGCTCGGCTGCAAGATCGTCGTCAACACCGACGCCCACTCCACCGACGAGCTCGACCTCATCGACTTCGGCATCGTCCAGCTTCGCCGCGCCTGGCTCACGCCCGCCGACGTCCTGAACACCCTCCCCGTCGACGACTTCCTCTCCGCCCTTCGCCGCTCCGCATAAACCCGCGCTATCCTGTCCGGCATGGCCATCCAGTCCTCCTCGGATCGTGGGTTTCTCGTCCCCGTCGTCATCGCCTTCGTCGTCCTCGCAATCCTCGGCGCCGCCGTCTTCCTGCTCAATCCTCATAAGACCGCCGAGTTCTCCGTCACCAAGGTCGATCTCTTCGCCCCCCATACCGAGTTCAACGCCGTGCCCGGCTCCACCCACATCATCGGTGAAGCCCCCGCAACCGAGGACGACCTCTATGTCGTCGCGCACGTCCGCCTCACCGACAAGCTGCGCCTTCCCCTCTTCCTCAGCGCCTGGACCGCCACCGCCACGCTCGCCGACGGCAGCTCCGCCGACGCCACCATCGTTCCAGCCTCCCAGCTTTCTCGCCTCGGGCAAAGCTTCCCTGCTCTGCCCGGGCTGATCACCCAGCCCGCCTTTCGTTTCAACGACGAGATCGCTCCCGGCAGCACCGCGGAAGGCACGCTGATCTTCCTCTTCCCCAACCTCACCCAGGCCGCCTGGCAGAGCAAAAAATCCGCCGAGCTCACCCTTCAGCTCCGCAATCAGAACGCCCTCACCGCGAAGCTCCCCTGAACCGGCCAGCCATCTGCATCCAGAGACAGAAGGGCCGCACCCTCGCAGGTGCGGCCCTCGTCACTTCCGGCGGATGCCGCCTCAATCTTGCAACATCCCCAGCTAGGGAACCGAGATCGGAGCCGGCGCATTCTTCGGCGCGCTCAGGTAGCCGCTCACCTGGTTTTTGCTGATGTTATTCACCACAACCTCAAACAGTGCCGGGCTCTTTCCCGAATAGAACTGCACCGGCTCGTCGAGATTCTTGTCCTTCTTCTCAATCGTCCTGTCGTCGGAGTTCACGTTCAGCGTGTACTTCGAGTGCTTCTCGTTCACCTTCTTCAGCTGAAGCTTCACCGTGCCGACGTTCTGCGCCGGTGCTCCTTTGTGCAGCGTGAACTCGTAGTAATTGCGCTCACCACGCCGCTTCAGCTCCTCCAGCTCATCGTGAGTGGTCGCGATCAGGCCGCTCATCACGCCCTGGTCACCCACCACCCGCGTCAGCTGCGTCTTCGTCTGCACCAGATCGGCCTGGGTGCTGGCCACGTCCGTCTTCACCGTGCCGACGTCCGTCTTCACAGCCGACACATCGGTCTGCACCGCGCCAACCTGCTTGGCCGTCTCGGCCTGCTCCTTGCGCAGCTTCGCCGTCGCCACAACCGCCTGCTTCTGTGCAGCCACCAGCCGTGCCGACCGGTCCTCCAGCTGCTTCTGCGTCAGTCCGACGCTCTGTCCCAGGGCCTCTCCCTGCGCGCGCAGCCGCTCGTTGGTGTCTTCCAGCTTCTCGCTCAGCGTCGTGTTCTGCTGCGAAGCCGCAGCCAGATTCTTCTCATCGGCAGTCAGGTGATTCTGCAGTCCAAGTGCCCATGCCAGAGCTCCCAGCGCTAGCAGCAGACTCACTACAGAAACGCCGACCAGCCATCCTGGGGCTTTGGATTGAACCACGTACTCCCGCTCCACATCAGCCATATCTTGTTTCCTCCTTGAGCCTTTGCACCTCGCACTGTCATCATCTGCGGGCACACTCTGGGCTTCGGTGGTTTGGACGCGCTTAAGCTGGAAAAGGTGCTTTGCCATCTTGGTTCCGGCCAACTTATTTCGGCTCTACACTATGCGGGGAGCTTATGAGCCATCGCCCGAGCTTTGAAATCGCCATCGCCGGCGCTGGCCTCATCGGCCTCACCCTTGCCCTCGAGCTCCACAGCCGCGGCCTCTCCGTCGCCGTCATCGATGCCGCCCAGCCCATGCGCGGAGCCTCCGTCGCCGCCGCCGGCATGCTCGCCGCCAACGATCCCCACAACCCCGCGGTTCTCGGTCCGTTCGCTCGCCACAGCCTCTCGCTCTATCCCGCGTTCCTCGATCGCCTCTCCTCTCTCTCCGGCCTTCCCGTCCCTTTCCAGACCGAGCTCACCATACAATTCCTCTCCGACGGCACCTCCACCCTCCTCCCCGAGCGCTCCGTCGATCCCCGTCAGCTCGCCGCCGCCGTACTCGCATCCGCGCGTGCCGTCGGCATCACGATCCTCGAAAATACCGGCTACCCCACGCTGATCGAACTCCCCGATCACGTGCGCATCCTCCCACAGCACGGCCCCGAACTCTCCGCCGCACAGCTCGTACACGCCTCCGGAGCCTGGTTCAGCGGCACGCCCGCCATCCGTCCCCGCAAAGGCCAGATG
>DATLMQ010000187.1:0-2454 GCA_035537215.1 Acidobacteriaceae bacterium | reverse complement strand
CGGTTTGTCGAGGACGAGGAGGCGGTGTTCTTCGAGGGAATCGAGGAGTGTGTGGCGAAGATCCGGCGGTATCTGCCGGATGAGGGGGCGCGGACCCGGATTGCGCGGGCGGGGAGGATTCGGGCGGAGCGGAGCGGATATCACAACGACGCGCAGGTGGCGGCGATTGTGGAGCGGCTGCGGGGGATTCTGGCGGCGGTGGGCGGGGCCGCGGAGATCCCGGCCGTAGGCGGGGCGCGATGATCCGGGATCTGCTGCGGGAGAGGCCTGCGAGCGGGGATGTGGCGGATGTCTGCGTGGTGGGCGCGGGCGCGGCGGGGCTGCTGCTGGCGGTTGAGCTAACGCGGCAGGGCAAGCGGGTGATGGTGGTGGAGGGCGGCGGACGCGAGGTGGAAGAGCCGGCGCAGGAGCCGTATCGGAGCGAGGTGGTGGGGCATGTGCACCGCGGGATCCATGGGGGGCGGTTTCGCGCGCATGGGGGGACGACGACGCGGTGGGGCGGGCAGATTTTTGAGCTGGACGAGGAGGACTTCGCCCGCCGGGAGTGGGTGGAGGGCAGCGGGTGGCCGATCTCGAAGCAGGAGCTGGAGCCGTTTTATCGGAGGGCGCTGGCGTTCGAGGGGATAGGCGGGGCGATCCGGGAGGATGCGGAGGTGTGGCGGCGGCTGGGGCTGCGGGTTCCGGAGTTTTCGGGGCTGGAGAGCTACTTCACGCGATGGTGCCCGGAGCCGAACTTTGCGCGGTTGCACGCGAAGGTGCTGGAGGAAAGCGAGACGCTGCAGGTGTGGCTGCATGCGAATGCGGTGGAGTTGGTGCTGGAGGGCGAGCGCGCAGTGGGGCTGCGCTGCCGCACGCAGGCGGGGCAGGAGATGGTGGTGCGGGCGGGGCAGATCGTGTTCTGCATGGGAGCGATTGAGTGCGTGAGGTTTTTCCTGCAGCCGAGGGAGAGCGGGCTTCCGTGGAATGCGTCGGGGATGCTGGGGCGGCACTTTCAGGATCATGTGGATGCGAATGCGGCGGAGGTGCGGCCGCGGGACCGGCGAAGGTTTGCGGAGCTGTTCGACAACGTGTTTCTGGGGCGGTACAAGTACCATCCGAAGCTGCGGCTGGCTGCTGAGCAGCAGCGCAGAGCGGGTGTGCTGAACTGCGCGGCGACGATGAACTTTTCAAGCGAGCTGGATGAGGCGTTGAGCGCGACGAAGGCGACGGCCAAGCACCTGCTGCGGGGACGGTGGGGAGAGGTGAAGGCGGGCGAGGTGCTGCGGACGGTGGGGCAACTTCCGCTGCTGGTGCGACAGACGGCGCGGTATGGGATGCAGCATCGGGCGTACAACCCGGAGAGTTCGCAGATATGGCTGCGAGTGCATTGCGAACAGAGGCCGGATGGGGAGAGCTCGATCTGCTTGAGCGAGGAGCGGGATTCGCTGGGGCTGCTGCGCGCGCGGCTGGACTGGCGGGTGTCGGAGCTGGAACTGCGGACGATACGGACGTACGCGGAGGTGGCGGCGAAGTCGATGAGCGAGGTGGCGGAGATCGAGCCGGATGCGCAGTTGATGGCCGGGGATGAGGCGTTTCTGGCCCGGTGCGATGACAGCAACCACCACATGGGAGGGATGCGGATGGCGGCTTCGGCATCCAAGGGCGTGGTTAGTCCGGAGTTGCTGCTGCATGGGACGCGCAATGCGTATGTGTGCAGCGGGGCGGTGTTTCCGACGTCGGGATTTTCGAATCCGACGCACACGGTGCTGGCACTGGCGATGCGGCTGGCGGACAGATTGGCGCGCGTTTGACCCGTAAGGGCGCGTGAGCGGGTAGTCTAGTCGATGGACGGAGGCAGTTTTGGAGCAGGTCAGGCTTGCACAGGGTGGGCGTGCGACGACGCGGCTGGGCTATGGGTGCTCATCGATCATGGGCGCGCTGGGGCGTGGGCAGAGTCTGAAGCTGCTGGAGTCGGCGTTTGAGGCGGGGTTCCGGCACTTCGATGTGGCGCCGATGTATGGGTATGGCGAGGCGGAGAGCTGCGTGGGAGAGTTTCTGGCGCGGCATCCGGGCGCGGTGACGGTGACGACGAAGTATGGGATCGCGCCACCGAAGCGAGGAGGGCTGCTGCGGGCGGCCCGTCGCGTGGTGGGCCCGTTGGTGGGGAAGGTTCCGGCAGTGAAGAAGCGGCTGGCGCGCGCGGCGGGAGCGGTGGCGGCGCCGGCGGAGCGGGCGAAGTTCAGCGCCGAGGAGGCGCGGCTGTCACTGGAGAACAGCCTGCGGGCGCTGCGGGTGGAGTTCATCGATGTGTGGCTGCTGCATGAGGCCGAGGCTCCGGACCTGCGCGATGAGGGGCTGCTGCGGTTTCTGGAGGAGGCGGTGGCGAGCGGGAAGATCGGGAGCTTTGGCGTGGGCAGTGACAGCGCGAAGATCGCGGCGCTGCTACGGGAGCGACCGGCGTATTGCGGCGTGCTG
>DATLMQ010000186.1:0-2224 GCA_035537215.1 Acidobacteriaceae bacterium | reverse complement strand
AACTTCGTCTCCGCCGTCCTCGACACCGTCGGCGCCCTGGTCGTCGTCTTCGACACCGCCGGCCGCATCGTCCGCTTCAACCGTGCCTGCGAGATCATCTCCGGCTACGGCTCCGCGGAGCTCGTCGGCAAATTCCCCTGGGAGCGCCTCATCCCCAAGGAAGAGGTCGACACCTACATCGAAAACTTCCAGCGCATTCGCTCCGGCCACTTCCCGGCCACCTACGAGAACAACTGGCTCGCCTCCGACGGCGTCCGCCGCCGCATCTCCTGGTCCGCCACCGCCATGCTCGACCAGCACGGCCAGGTCGCCTTCGTCATCGCCACCGGCATCGACGTCACCGTGCAGCGCGGCGCGGAGACCGCCATCCGAGAAAGCGAATCGCGCTACCGCCAGATCGTCGAAGGTTCGCTCGGCCTCGTCTGCACCCACGACCTCACCGGCAGCATCGTCAGCATCAACGAGCACGGCGCGCAGGCGCTCGGCTACACCGTCCCCGAGTTACGCGGCCACACGCTCCAGGAGTTCACCCTCCCGGAACGCGCTCCCATGCTCGAGCGCTACTTCGAAGACCTGCATCGCACCGGCGAAGCCCAGGGCCTGCTGCACCTCCGCCACCGCAAAGGCGAAGAACGCTCCTTCGCCTACCGCAACCGCGTCGTCGCCCCCACCGATGGCGAGCGCTACGTGCTCGGCTTCGGTGTCGACATCACCGACCAGATCCGCGCCGAAGAGCAGCTTCGCAGCCTCTCCCGGCAAAGCAACTCCGTGCTCGAGTCCGTCGGCGACGGCATCTACGGCCTCGACCTCGAAGGCCGCGTCACCATCGTCAACCCCGCCGCCGCGCAGATGCTCGGCTACCGCGCCGAGGAGATCCTCGGCCGCAACATGCACGAGCTCATCCACCACACCCGCGCCGACGGCACGCCCTACCCGCAGGAAGACTGCCCCATCCAGGGCAGCCTCAAGCATCTCTCCACCGTCCGCGTCGCCAACGAGGTCTTCTGGCGCAAGGACGGCACCAGGTTCCCCGTCGAATACGTCGCCCGCCCCCAGATCGAGGCCATCCCCGACGAGCCCGGCGGCAAGCGTGGTCAGCTCACCTGGCTCGGCGGCAGCACCGCCGCCGCTCATGCAGCACTCGCCGAGTCACAGGATCTCTCCGCCTTCGGCCCCCACGCCCTCGCCCTCGCCAAGGAAGAGCAGCGCGGCCGCGCCGTCGGCGTCGTCGTCGCCTTCACCGACATCAGCGAGCGCAACGCCCTCGATCGCATGAAGGACGAGTTCATCTCCACCGTCTCGCACGAGCTGCGCACGCCCCTCACCTCGCTCAAAGCCGCGCTCGGCCTCGTCTCCGGCGGCGCGCTCAACTCCCGCCCCGAGAAGATGCGCCAGATGATGGAGATCGCCCTCGGCAACACCGACCGCCTCTCCCGCCTCGTTAACGACATCCTCGATCTCGAGCGCATCGGCTCCGGCAAGGCCGAGCTGCACTTCAGCCACACCGCCGTCGAGGACCTCTTCCGCCGCACCACCACCGAGCAGAAGGCAGCCGCCACACGCGCCAATATCCGCTTCACCCTCGAGTCCAACAACGTCACCGTCTGGGCCGACCCCGATCGCATCCTGCAGACGATCAACAACCTCGTCTCCAACGCCATCAAGTTCTCCCCCCAGCCCAGCACCATCCCCAGCGAGATCCGCCTCACGGCCAGCTACATCACCGCCGACGAAGCCCTCATCGAAGTCACGGACCGCGGCCGCGGCATCCCCTCCGACAAGCTCCAGCAGATCTTCGATCGCTTCAAGCAGGTCGACGCCTCCGACTCCCGCACCATGGGCGGCACCGGCCTCGGTCTCGCCATCTGCCGCAGCATCGTCCAGCAGCACGGCGGCCACATCTGGGCCACCAGCACCCTGGGCGATGGCTCGGTCTTTCACTTCACCCTGCCCACAAAACCCAGCAGCCACCTCGGCTAGGCTTCTACCCCGCCCGCTCCGCCGCCGACTTCAGGTTCGCCAGACCCTGCTCGAAGTCCTTGCCGATAATCTTGTCCATCGAGCTGAACACGCTCATCAGCTTGCCCGCATAGGTGTTCGGCCCATCCATGCTCCACGTCACATGCGTTCCGGTCCCCTCCGGCTGCAGGATGAAGTTCGACACGTTGTGGCTCTCAAACGGAGTCAGAAAGTCGAGCTTGATCGAGGTCACCTGCGGATGCGC
>DATLMQ010000185.1:0-2606 GCA_035537215.1 Acidobacteriaceae bacterium | reverse complement strand
TTGGGGCCGTAGAAGCCGCCCTGGAAGCCCTGGATTTCACCGAGTGCGCCGGAGCGGACGAGGTCACGGAGCTTGTTCCAGGTGGGGTCGTAGTGGATGCGGTAGGCGACCATGAGCTTGACGTTGGCCTGCTTGCAGGCGTCGATCATGGTGCGGCACTCGGCGGAGGAGATGGCCATGGGCTTTTCGCAGAGGACGTGCTTGCCGGCTTTGGCGGCGCGGACGGCGTACTCGCAGTGCATGGCGTTGGGGAGGCCGATGTAGACGGCGTCGATGTCGGGGTTGTCCTTGATGCGGTCGAAGGTTTCGTAGGTGTAGATGGAGGACTGGGGGACGTTGTACTGGGCGGCGAACTTGGCGCCCTTGTCGGCGGGGTGGCCGGTGACGAGGCCGGTGATCCTGGCCTTGGGGGTCTCCTGGCAGGCGTGCATGAAGACGTTGGAGATGGTGCCGAGACCGATGGGGGCGAAGCGGAGGGGACGGGTGCCGAGGGTGGCCTGGCCGAAGGAGGGAAGGCCCGAGGCGGCGAGCGTCAGTGCGGAGAGCTGGGTGAAGTCGCGGCGATTCATGGGAACCAATGTATCGCGGAGAGGAGGTGTGGGGCACGAAGCGGCGATGCCCACCGCTGCCAGCCCCGGTGCCGAGGGGGTGGCGAGGGTGGGCAAGGGGGCTTCCGGGGGTGGGAGAGAGAGCTATTTGGCGACGAGGGGGAGCTTGCCCATGACGCTGGTGCGGAGGCGATACACGCTGTGGCTGGCGGTGATGTAGAGGGTTTTGCCGTCGTCGCCCCAGGCGAGGTTGGCGGCGACCTCGGGGAGTTTGATCTGGCCGAGGACCTTGCCTTCGGGGGTGATGATGCGGATGCCGCCGGGGCCGGAGGCCCAGAGGTTGCCGAGGGAGTCGAGCTTGATGCCGTCGGGGACGCCGCGCTCGGGGGAGGGTTGGACGGAGAGGAGGACGGAGCCGGCGCCGACGGTGCCGTCGGGGTTGACGGGGTACATCATGTAGCGCATGTCGGGGCCGGAGTTGGCGACGATGAGGGTCTTGCCGTCGGCGGTGAGGGTGATGCCGTTGGGCAGGGTGAGGTCCTTGACGACCAGGGTGAGCTTGCCGTTTTTGTAGTGGAAGACGCCGTTGACGGGCTGCTCCTTGGCGGGGTCCTTGTCCAGGCCCTTGAGGCCGTAGGGCGGGTCGGTGAAGTAGAAGGAGCCGTCGGCGGCGAAGATGATGTCGTTGGGGCTGTTGAGGCGCTTGCCTTCGAAGGTTTCGAAGAGGGTTTCGACTTTGAGGGCGTCGTCGGGGCCGGAGAGGCGGACGACGCGGCGGCCGCCCTGCTCGCAGAGGATGACGGAGCCGTCGCGGTCGGGGGCGTTGCCGTTGGGGCCGAGGAAGTTGGGGAAGCCGGAGGCGGAGGTGAGGAGTTCGGTGACCTGGCCGTCGGGGGTGACGGCGCGGATCTTGTTGGCGGGGCCATCGACGAACCAGAGGCGGCCGTGACGCCACTGGGGGCCTTCGGTGAAGGTGAAGCCGGTGGCGACGCGCTCGGGTTTGGCGTCGGCGGGGATGAGCCTGTCGAGGGCGGGGTCGAGGCGGTCGATCTGCATGGGAGCGGTGGCGACGGGGGCTTGCGGGGACTGTGCGGCCATGGAGCTTGGATGCAGGGCGCCGGGGACCGCGAGGGTGAGGCCAGCGACGATAGAGCGCAGATGATGGGTGGCGAGCGGCATGCGAGACATAGTACTTGAGCCGGGGGGCGAGGGTGTCCCGGAGGTTTGGAAGCGTGTCAGTGTGCCAGGGTGCCAGCTATCCAGTGTTCCAGTGAGGCCGAGGGGCGGAGACGGTGAATGCGAGAGGTCTGTGGGTAGCTGGTATTCTCGGCTCTGCATGGGCGTAGCGGCGGAAAACGTGAAGAGGCCGGCTGGATCGGTGGCGGGCGCGACGATGGCGCTGGTGCTGCTGACGGCGATGAACTTCGTCAACTATCTGGACCGCTACATTCTGCCGGCGGTGCAGGAGCAGGTGAAGGGCGAGTTCCGGCTGACGGATGACCAGATCGGGTCGCTGACGCTGTGGTTCTTTGTGGCGTATGTGCTGAGCTCGCCGGTGACGGGGTGGCTGGGGGACCGGTTTCCGCGCAAACCGATGATTGTGGCCGCGGCGCTGGTGATTGCGGCGATGAACTTTCTGACCGCGAGCGTGCATGGGTACTGGGAGTTGAACTGGCGGCATGCGGCGCTGGGCGTGGGGGAGGCGAGCTTCGGGATCTTTGCGCCGGCGCTGCTGGCGGACTTCTTTCCGGAGGAGAAGCGCAACGCGGCGCTGACGGTGTTCAATGTGGCGATTCCGGTGGGAGCGGCGCTGGGGTACCTGGCGGGAGGGCAGATCGGGGCGAGCCACGGATGGCGGATGGCGTTTATCGCTTCGGCTATTCCGGGAGCGGTGATTGCGCTGCTGATCCTGCTGCTGATGAAGGAGCCGGCGCGGGCGGGGAGCGGGGCGGACAAAGCCGAGGTAAGCCGGTTGCCAGTAAGCAAGGGGACCGTGCGGTCGCTGCTGACGAACAAGGCGTACCTGAGCTCGATTCTGGGGTATGCCGCGGTGACGTT
>DATLMQ010000184.1:0-3093 GCA_035537215.1 Acidobacteriaceae bacterium | reverse complement strand
CGCCGGGCTGCACGATCACGGGATTTCCGTGGTCGCCTGTTGTCTGCTGAGAGCCGGCGGCCAGTGTGCAGGCCATCAGGGGAATAAACCAGAAGGTGGATCCAACACGTGTTCGGCGCAACAGTTCATTTCCTCCAGGCGACAGTCGGTTGAGCAACGAGCCGCGGCGCGGAAGGCGGAGAAGAGATACCTTCATTGCCGGGCTGCCTAAATCCCTTGCCGAGTGGTGAGCTTATTTCTGCTCACCAGCAAATTGTCTAGTGACGGCATCGTCTCCGCGACGCTGAGCGTGCCGGAGTACCTGCGAGGTTCCTAAAGTGATTGTTTGTATATAACCACTTTCCCGGCCGGGGCACAACCTGAAGCACGATTAATCCACTTTATCGAGTGAGCTATCTGAAGGGATAGGTAAGAACCTCCGTAGAACTACGGAGGTCAAAGAGAGTTAGTGCGGAACTTATACGCTGCCCAGA
Organism: Acidobacteriaceae bacterium; assembly: GCA_035537215.1. GTDB lineage: Bacteria > Acidobacteriota > Terriglobia > Terriglobales > Acidobacteriaceae > Granulicella. Next base: position 2,620 of record DATLMQ010000184.1, on the reverse strand, counting down.
CCTGCCAGCTTCGATCACGGGAGATGGCTGAAGGACCTTGGCTTTGTTTATACGTTTTCGTATGCAATTATCATAAACTGCTTTGTATCCTATTGGAGGTTCTTTGATTGGCGGAATCGGCTCGGGCTACCGCGATGTAGGGGCGGGGAGATCGGCGGTCGCGGTAGGCGGCTCCGCGTGGGCCATGCGGACGAAGTATTCGAGCTGGATCTTGCGGTGCTACCTGGCCATTGGACACAGGCGAGGAAGACCCAGGGGGGTGGCGATAGCGCTGGCAGAAAAGGGTAGCCACCAAAGCGACGACGGCGCACTCGCAGATGCTGTATACAGTGGCGCGCGGGCGAGGACCTGCGGGTGCGGGCAGGTGGGCAGACGGCATCTGACGAGATGCGCTCCGAATGGAGCACTGGGAGGATGGAATGGCTGTGGTGGATAACGAGGCGCCGAAGGGATCACTGCAGGACGATGCGGGATCGCCATCGCTTGGACAGGGGGCCGCGGGCATTGAAGGCGGAGCCCACGCGGACATGACGGCAGAAGACGTGCGCGATGCGCGGAATGCGGCTCCGAAGGGCGACCTGGAAGAGCGACGGGAGACACAGCAGGTGCTGCGGCCGACGATGGACGGGGTCGGCGAGGGCCTGCCGAAGGACGCTGGCTAAAGCGAGACCGGTCTCGGGTCCGGTCTCAGAGGCCGGACCCGAGGCGGCGCGTGTCAGGGGCGGGCTCGTTGCGCGCGAGAGCGGGAGAGGATGAGGAGACCGAAGGCAGCGGCAGCCACGAGCATGATGGTGGGCGGTTCAGGTGTGGGGGCCACCGGGCTGCCAAAGGCGTCCCCATAGGCCAGGCTGGCAACCAGCGAGTCGGCGTAGGTGGTGGGATGCTCCCCGTCCCAGTAGAGGAAGGTATTGGGATCGCAGCCGGCGGTGACCAGGCAGGCGTGCGTGACGTCCGTGAATCCGTAGAGCGCAGGATTCGCGGTGATCTGGGTGAAGAGGGTATTCACGTCGACGCCGATAACGTTGATCCCAAGGGAGTCGAGATTGCTGACCTGTGCAGCCCAGGCCTGGTCGAATGCCGTGGAGGCGGCGTTCGCGGCGGCCAGGGTAAGAGGGTTGCTGCTGAGCTCCGGAATCTGCCCCAGAGACGGGAGGTTGAGCCAGAGGAAGTTCTGACCGCCGGCGGCGGCGAGCTGCTGGATCTCCGCGGCGATGTTTGCGGCAGCCGTTACGGGATTCTGCGCGTTAAAGATGTCGTTAGCGCCGCCCCAGAAGGTGTAGAGCGACGAAGAGGAGGCGCTGCCCAGGTTGGCGGCGAGGAACAGTGCGACCTGATTCTGCATGTCCTGCAGATTGGCACTGCCGGTCATAGCGCTGCCGACGGCGAAGTTGGTTCCACCGGCGAGTGCCGGCGCGGGGTCAGTCACGCCAACCTTGGCGGCAAACTGGTCGATCCAGAGACCGGCAGGGCCCGAGCCGCTCTGGGGATTGGTGTAGTAGCCGGCGGTGAATGGCGGGACGGGAACGCTGCGGGTCGCGTAGCCGGGGCCGGGGAAGAGGCCAAAGGTGGCGATGGACGCGTTCCCTGCATCGCTGAGGCTGTCACCGAAGGTGACGATCTGGCTGACCTGACCGGGGGTGAGGGTGGAGGCGAGGGCGGCACTGGAGGAGGCTGCCAGCGCAGCCACCGAGAGAAGGGTTCTGAGGCGCATTTGGGACTCCTGTCGAGTGGTGGCGAATAGGGGATGCCAGTATGCCACAGGGAGAAGCGAGCTGCGATGACGGTCGAAGTGGGAGGATGTGTGGATGAGTACTGTTCGGTGTGTGGTGTTGGGGGTCTTGCTGGGGTCCGCTGTATTGCCGGTGACTGCGCAGAAGGTGGATCAGCGGGCTCCGGTGCGTTCAGAGGAGATGCATCATCCGGTGCTGTGGCACGATCCGGGACGGATTGCGGGGCTGGACCTGCTGCGGGGACAGGGCGGGAAGGACGGGATGCCGGCTCCGCCGTTCGCCTTCGAGGGCGAGGACAGGGACGGGAGTACGCCCAAGTTCGACGCCCGGGACACGAAAGGCAGGAAGTGGAGGGTAAAGCTGGGGCAGGAGGCCAGGCCGGAGGTGGCGGCGTCGCGGCTGCTGTGGGCGGCGGGGTACTTCGCGGACGATGACTACGTGGTGTCGAAGGCGTATGTGAGCGGGCTGAAGATGCGGCGGGGGAGGCGCCTGGTGCACAAGGGGGTGGTGGACGACGCGCGGTTCGCGCGGAAGCCCGAGGGGCAGAGGAAGATCGGGATATGGCGGTGGAAGAAGAACCGCTTTACGGGGACACGGGAGTTCAACGGGCTGCGGGTGATGATGGCGGTGCTGAACAGCTGGGACCTGAAGGACGAGAACAATGCGGTGTTCCGGGACGAGAAGACGGGGCGGGAGCTGTTCCTGGTGAGCGATGTGGGGGCGTCGTTCGGGAGGACGGGGCTGCACTTTACGAGCGGGGCGTCGAAGAGCCAGCCGAAGGCGTATGCGCGGTCGAAGTTCATCCTCAAGAGGACGGAGACCTATGTCGACTTTGCGACGCCTTCGCGGAGCTGGAGCCTGCTGGCGGAGACCTTCGGCTTTGGGGCGAA
>DATLMQ010000183.1:0-4142 GCA_035537215.1 Acidobacteriaceae bacterium | reverse complement strand
GGAGATGTCCTGCACGGGTGTGCCGGGCTGGAGGCCCATGTACTCGTAGGCGCGCTCGAAGGACTTTTTATCGGCTTCGTCGACGGCCTGCTCGAGGGTGGGGACGCGGCCTTCGATGGTGGTGACCATGCCGGGAGAGGTTCCCCAGGTGACCGAGGGCGCAAGCGTGGCGGCGTCGATGACGAGCTCGCGATCGAAGGCGGCGCCTTCATCGGTGACGAGGGCGCGCCACTGCTCGACGGCGAGGTTCCAGGCGGCTTCGTCGACGGTGCCGTCGGGGCGGGTGCCGGGGGCGAAGGGGCGGCCCTTGAGATAGGCGAAGGTGGTCTCGTCGGGGGCGATCATGCCGGCGCGGGCACCGGCTTCGATGCTCATGTTGCAGACGGTCATGCGGCCTTCCATGGAGAGGGCGCGGATGGCGGAGCCGGCGTACTCGATGGCGTGGCCGGTGGCGCCGGCGGTGCCGATGCGGCCGATGATGTCGAGGATGATGTCCTTGGCGGTGACGCCGAAGGGGAGGTCGCCTTCGACGCGGATGCGGAAGGTTTTGGGCTTGTCCTGCGGGAGGGTCTGGGTGGCCATGACGTGCTCGACCTCGGAGGTGCCGATGCCGAAGGCGAGCGCGCCGAAGGCGCCGTGGGTGGAGGTGTGCGAGTCGCCGCAGACGATGGTCATGCCGGGCTTGGTGGCGCCGAGTTCGGGGCCGATCATGTGGACGATGCCCTGGCCGGCGTCCTGGACGTCGAAGAACTCGATGCCGAAGTCGGCGCAGTTCTTGCGCAGGGCGTTGACCTGGGCGGCGGCGACCTGGTCGGCGATGACGAGGCGGTCGTGGGCGGAGGTGGTGGGGACGTTGTGGTCGACGGTGGCGATGTGGCGGTCGGGACGGCGGAGCTTGCGGCCGGCGAGACGAAGGCCGTCGAATGCCTGCGGTGAGGTGACCTCATGGACGAGCTGGAGGTCGATGTAGAGGATGGTGGGCTCGCCGGCGGGTTCGGCGACGACGTGCTGCTGCCAGACCTTTTCGAACATGGTGCGGGGCTGCAGGGCCTGCGGTTTGTCGGTGGTGGCGATGTCGGGTGTGCTCATGGTGTGTGCTTACCGGGACGGCTAGTTGTTGTCAGGCTCGTGAGGGGTGACGGTGTCGGGTTGTGGAGCGAGGGTGTTGGCTCCGACGAGGTCAGGGGAGAGCGCAGCGGGAAGGCCGCTGGGCTCGACCAGAAGAGCGTGTGCGATGTGGGGCACGAGACGGTGCGCGGCGGCGAGACGGGCGTCCCAATGGGCGAGGCTGGAGCTGAGCGCGAGAGGGAGCGCGTCGGGGGAGAGCTCGCGGTTGGGGAAGAGCCAGAGGATGTAGTCGGCGGCGGCTTGGTCGGTGGTGTGGGTCTGCGCCGTCCAGTTGACGGCGGCGAAGACGACGAGCGGATGCGGGCTGCCGAGGTCCACCCAGAGAAGGCCGTGCGCGGGGCAGAAGCTGGGGACGCAGCCGTCGACGGTGATGTAGCGATTGCTCTCCGCGGTGACGGTGGGATAGCGGGCGAGAAAGAGCGGGATGACGGCGTCGAGGGGCTGGCGGCCTTCGCCCCAGAAGGCCTGACGCTGATGGAAGCTGGAGCGGAGAAGAGCTTGAAAGCGGGCATCGACACGAAGCTCGGCGGCGTTGCCGAGGGGCTCGGGCTTGGTGTAGGGCCAGAGCCACTGGAGGTCGTCGGTGGGCTTTGCGGGCTGCTGCGCGGGGTTGGCAGGAGGGGGCGCGACGAGCTTGTCGGGGTTGACGATCTGTGCGCGCAGGCCTGCCGCTGCGAGGAGCAGGAGAGCGGCGGCGAGATGGAGTGGGCGGCGCATGGGATTCGTGGCGGTTCGAGAAGCAGATTCTCCCGCTGCGCGGAAGGATGACAACTAAAGGCAAAGGCAAACAACAAACGGAATGAAGCAGCTGTGAAGTGCTAGACGGCGTGCATGGATTGCTGACGGTCGATGGATTCGGCGAGGGCACTGTGTACGAGCTTGCCCATCTGCTGGGTAGAGGTGACGTTGTCGGCGGCGGCACTGGCCGCGGCGCCGGGGCGGGCGATGTCGGCGGTGCGGTGACCGGCGGTGAGGACGTGAGCGACGGCGGCTTCGACCGCGGCGGCATCGCCTTCGAGATGCGCGGAGTGGCGCAGGAGCATGGCGGCGGTGAGGATGGCGCCGAGGGGGTTGGCCTTGCCCTGGCCGGCGATATCGGGTGCGGAGCCGTGCACGGGCTCATAAAGATTGACCTTGCCGCCGAGAGTGGCCGAGGGCAGCATGCCGAGGGAGCCGGTGATGATGCCGGACTCGTCGGAGAGGATGTCGCCGAAGAGGTTTTCGGTGAGGACGACGTCGAAGTTGCGGGGCACGTTCATGAGGTGCATGGCCATGGAGTCGACGAGCTGGTGCTCGACGGTGACGTCGGGGTAGTCGGCTTTGAGCTCGTCGACGGTGGCGCGCCACAGCTGGGAGCACTCGAGGACGTTGGCTTTGTCGACTTGCGTGAGTTTTTTACGGCGCTTGCGGGCGAGCTCGAAGGCGATGCGCGAGACGCGGACGACCTCGGCTTTGGTGTAGCGCATGGTGTTGATGGCTTCGCCGGACTCCTTGTTCCAGGAGCGGGGCTGGCCGAAGTAGAGGCCGCCGAGGAGCTCGCGGACGAAGAGGATGTCGACGCCCTTGGTGACCTCGGGGCGGAGCGGTGAGTTGTCGGCGAGAGGAGCGAAGGCGAGGCAGGGGCGGAGGTTGGCGAAACCGCCGAGAACCTGGCGGATCTGCAGGAGCCCGGCCTCGGGGCGCTTGTCGGGGGAGAGGTGGTTGAACTTGTTGTCGCCGACCGCGCCGAGGAGAACGGCGTCGGAGTCGAGACAGAGGTCGATGGTGGACTGCGGGAGTGGCGTGCCGGCGGCGGTGATGGCGACGCCGCCGATGAGGGCGTCGGCGAAGGTGAACTGGTGGCCGCCGAACTCGGCGACGGCTTTGAGGATGTTGACGGCTTCGCGGGTGACCTCGGGGCCGATGCCGTCTCCGGCGAGGATGGCGATCTTGAGCTTCATGGGTTCCTTTTGCATGGGCGGCAGCGGAAGCGGGTTCTCGCTACGCTCGGAATGACAACCAGAAAAGCAAAGTCGAACAGCAGATCCTCCGCGGCGCGAAGGATGACAGCTCAGGGCATCGGATACGTTCTGTGCTCATGGGACGTTGGCTACTTCGGCCATGGGTTCATGGAGCAGGGCGACGATGTCCTGGTCGTAGATGGATTTTTTGCGGTCGGCGAGCTCGGTGAAGCGGTGGTAGACGATGTCGAGCTCTTCGCGGGAGAGCTTGTGGCCGAGCTCGGTGAGGCGGTGCTCGAGGGCGCGGCGGCCGGAGTGCTTGCCGAGCACGATGTTCTGGCCGCTGAAGCCGACCGAGGCGGGCGTCATGATTTCGTAGGTGAGCGGGTTGGCGAGCACGCCGTGCTGGTGGATGCCGCTCTCGTGCGCGAAGGCGTTTTTGCCGACGACGGCCTTGTTGGGCGCGCACTGGAAGCTGATGATTTCGCCGAGGAGCTTTGAGGTGGGGTAGAGCTCGGTCATGACGATGTTGCTGGTGTAGGGGTAGCGGTCGTGGCGCGTGGTGAGCGCGGCGGCGATCTCTTCGAGGGCGGCGTTGCCGGCGCGTTCGCCGATGCCGTTGATGGTGCACTCGACCTGGCGGGCACCGCCTTCGACGCCGGCGAGGGAGTTGGCAACGCCCATGCCGAGGTCGTCGTGGCAGTGGGTGGAGAAGGTGATGCGGTCGCTGTGGGGGACGTTGGCGCGGACTTTTTCGAAGAGTTGCCTGTACTCGGCGGGGGTGGTGTAGCCGACCGTGTCGGGGATGTTGATGGTGGTGGCGCCGGCGTCGACGGCGATGTTGACCATCTGGATGAGGAAGTCGATGTCGGAGCGGGTGCCGTCCTCGGTGGAGAACTCGACGTCGTCGGTGTAGCTGCGGGCGAGGCGGACGCACTCGCCGACCTGCTCGAGGGCCTGGGCGCGGGTGATGCGGAGCTTGGCTTCGAGGTGGAGGTCGGAGCTGGCGAGAAAGGTGTGGATGCGGTTGCTGGGGGCGGGTTCGACGGCGCGGGCGGCGGCCTCGATGTCCTC
>DATLMQ010000182.1:0-2770 GCA_035537215.1 Acidobacteriaceae bacterium | reverse complement strand
AAACGCCTCATCCTCATCCGCTTCGGCCCCACGCAGCCCATGGTGCACATGCACCGCGCTCAGCACCACCCCCAGCGACTCCTTCGCCGCATTCGCCTCCCTCAGCGCCAGCAGCAGCGCCGTAGAATCCGCCCCTCCACTCATGGCGACACACACCCGGTCACCCGCCTTCAGCAGAGTCCGATCAAGCTGCAGAGGAGTTCGCGCCGCCATGCCATCAGCTTACGTGGGCGCGGGCGGCGCATAAACCACCGGGTCCGACAGCGTGCCACGCCCACTGCCGTCAACCCCCACGGGTCTACGGCTTCTCGCTCGGCGTCAGCGTCGTCATCACCACCCACCACCGCCCTTTCCGCTTCGCCCACACATCCGCAAACCGGGTCTTCTGATCCCACGGCTTGCCTCCATCCGTCCCATGCAGATCCACCCACCCTCCCGCCACCACCGTCGCCCCGTAGTTCCGCGTAAACGGAGCCACCACCGTAAACGGATCGTTCCTCAGCCCCGGGTGCGCCAGGCTCTGGATCAGCTCCGCCTTATTCCCCAGCCCTCCCGTATGCACAATCAGGTAATCGTCCGCCACCAGCCGCTCCAGCGCCGCCCGATCCCCGCGCTCCTGCGCCAGGTCGTATGCCTTCATCGCCTGCACCAGCGCCGGCTCCGGCGGAGGTCCCGCACTCCGCAGCGCCTCCGCTCCGCCCGGCCGAGCTCCCGCCATCCCCATGGCGGCACATAAAACCGCCACACCCATTCCCCGTCCCATTCCCAAAAACACCCCCTCTACCGCCATTCCGGCGGCCCTGCCGTTCCCTGTATACTCCAACTCCCATGTCTGTCTTTGTAATCCTGCCTGCAGCCGGCATCGGCACCCGGATGGCCTCCACTGGAAACGCTCCAAAGCAGTTCCTTCAACTCGGCGGAGTTCCCATCCTCCTCCATTCCCTCCGCGCCTTCCTCGCCGTTCCCCGCGTCACCCGCATCTTCGTCGCCGTCCGCGAAAGCGAACACCCCCGCGTCTCCGCCCTCCTCTCCGAGCACCACCTCGACGCCCGCGTCCACGTCGTCTCCGGCGGCGACACCCGCCAGGAGTCCGTCGCCAACGCCCTCCACGCCCTCCCCTCCACCGCCGGGACCGACATCGTCCTCGTCCACGACGCCGTCCGCCCCCTCATCGACTCCGCCACCATCGAGCGCACCCTCGACGCCATCGAAAAGCACGGCGCCGCCATCGTCGGCACCCCCGCCATCGACACCATCAAGCAGGTCGAGCGCACCGCCGACGGCGCCCTCATCACCGCCACTATCCCCCGCGAACTCATCGTCCACGCCCAGACCCCCCAGGGCGCCCGGGTCCCGCTCCTGCGCCGCGCCTTCTCCGAAGCCGAAGCCGACGAGTTCGTCGGCACCGACGAAGCCTCGCTCCTCGAACGCGCCGGCATCCCCGTCTATGTCGTCGCCGGCAGCTCCCGCAACCTCAAGGTCACCCAGCCCGGCGACCTCGAAGTCGCCGAGTTCTTCCTCGCCGGCTAAGCGACCCTCCAAAAACGCCCTGACTCACAACTCGCAGCTCGAAACTGCAAAGCCAACCCCTTGAAACCTCACCGCTTACGAAACCGAGCGTGTACCCTGTACGCTCTACCCCTTTGTTTCCAATACTTTGCACAGGGTGGACACCAAACGACGGGACTTTGTCACCTAAGTCCGGACCTAACTTCAATGTTTCGAAGACTTTGTGCAATAAAGTAGGGGGGTAGGGGGTACCCTCGCGTAAGTCTCCTCCGCCCCCGCATCCTCCGCCCCCGCTTGCTTTAGAATCGGCTGCATGTCGATGCGCATCGGTCTCGGCTTTGACTCGCACGCCTTCCAGGCCGGCGTCCCCCTCGTCATCGGCGGTCTCAAGATCGTCCACCCCGAAGGCCTCGCCGGCCACTCCGACGGCGACCTCCTCCTCCACGCCATCACCGACGCCCTCCTCGGCGCCGTCTCCGCCGGCGACATCGGCACCTTCTTCCCCCCCTCCGACCCCAAGTGGAAGGGCGCCGACTCCAGCGTTTTTCTCCAGACCGCCCTCGAGGAAGTCGCCCTCGCCGGCTACAAGATCGTCAACCTCGACTGCGTCCTCATCATGCACCGCCCCAAGATCGTCCCCATCGCCGGCGAGATGCGCGAGCGCGTCGCCGAGCTCCTCCGCCTCGACATCAAGAACATCAGCATCAAGGGCAAGACCCCCGAAGGCCTCCCCCAGGACGGAACCGCCGTCGCCCACGTCGTCGTCCTGCTGGAGTCCATCGAGCTGCCTAGCGAGGACAAGCTGCTCGCCATCTCCGCCGAAGCCCCCGACGAGGAGGAGATCGACGGCGTCGTCAGCACCCTGGTCAGCGGCGCCCATGACATCTCCGCCCTCGGCCGCAAGCGCCCCGCCTTCGACCCCGACGACCTCACCTGATCCCGTCGCGGTCCCTGCCTCGCCGGGCTGCGACATTTCCCTTTGTTCCACCGGTCTTCTTCGGTACAGTGGCAGCACCCTCAGGAGGCTGTCATGGATCAGTACCAGCAGCAGCAGCACGTGCAACAGCTCATCGCGAGCATGGGCATCTTCTTCATGCTCTTCGGCCTCGCCGTGACGGCCTTCTTGGTCTTCATCTTCTGGCGCATCTTCGCCAAGGCCGGTCTCGCCGCTCCCCTGTCGCTCCTGGTCCTCATCCCCGCAGTCGGCCCCCTGGTCGTGGTGTGCATCCTCGCCTTCGCCCGCTGGAACGTCGTTCCCGTC
>DATLMQ010000181.1:0-3691 GCA_035537215.1 Acidobacteriaceae bacterium | reverse complement strand
GACGAAGAGCGAGTGAGAATGGTGCGGCATCCGCTGGAGGTTCCTGAGCTGACGTTGCGACGCGGGTTCTTTCCGCTGGGGTTTCCGGTGGAACTGCGGACGAATCGTGTGGAGGTGATGAGGGTCGCAGAGGAGGCGTGGGGAGTCTTCGAGGAGCGCTTCGACACTGAAGCAATCGCAGTGGATGTACATGTGACGGAGAGCGAGACCAAGGAATGCCCGCCGGGACCGACGTACTCGATTGTGCAGCCGCTGGTGGTGAGCTTCGCGGACGCGCAGAACTACTGCATCGCGGACCTGTCGCGTGGGAGGACGCAGATGGTGGTGAGTGAGGCAGCCCTGCGGCATGAGCTGTACTTTCGCTACTTCTTCCTGGAGAGCGCGGCGGCGAGTCACATCGCCACAAGCTTTACAACGCCGGTGCACGGGGCGTGCGTGGCACTGAACGGGCGAGGGGTGCTGCTGTGTGGCGAATCGGGCGCGGGCAAGTCCACCCTGGCGTATGCCTGTGCGCGGGCGGGATGGCAGTACGTGACGGACGATGCAAGCCTGGTGCTGCACGATACGCCGACGCTGACGGCGATCGGGAACTGCCACCAGGTGCGGCTGCGTCCCAGCGCGGCGGAGATCTTTCCCGAGATCCAAGGTATCGAGATGACACCACGAGCCGCAGGAAAGCCGTCGATCGAGCTGCCCACCGCAGGACGGGCGGGGTTTGTACAGGCGGAGAGCGCGGAGGTGCGGGCGCTGGTCTTTCTGAACCGCAAGGACGAAGGAGAACCGCGACTGGTGCGGTACCCGAAGGACCATGCGTGGCGGTATCTGCGCGGGACGCTGTTTGGTCCGCCGGAGGCGGTGGCGGTGCAGTCGCGGACGATCGACCGGCTGCTCTCGGTGGATGTGCTGGAGATGCGCTACACAGAGCTGGACTGGGCGATGGAGCGGCTGGGGACACTACTGGAGGAGGGTCAGTGATGGAGGTGCTGGTTGAGCCAGCGACGCCCGCGGTTCGTTTCTGGAAGGGGCCACACGCGTGGCTTGCAGAGCAGAGGCTGCAACCAGAGTTCTGGCGGTTCTTTGCGGCGGCGTTCTTCTTCGATGCCGGCTTCGCGGTGTACTTCTTCCTGTTCAACCTGTACCTGCTCGACGTGGGCTTCGACGAGCGCACGATGGGAATGGTGGGGGGCGCGCTGACGCTCGGGAGCGTGGTGGGAACGCTGCCTGCGGGGGCGCTGACGCGGCGATTCGGCGTGCGCCGGCTGCTGATGGTGTGCTTCGTGGCGGCTCCTCTTGTGGGGGCAGTGCGGGCGGTATGGATGTGGAGGCCCGCGCAGATCGGGTGTGCCTTTGTTGCAGGTGTGGCCATGTGCCTGTGGGGCGTGTGCTTTCTGCCAGCTGTGGCGCGATTGACCGAGGACCGGAATCGGGCATCGGGGTTTGGCCTCATCTTTTCGGCGAGCGTGGGAACCAGCGCGGTGGGAGGACTCGTGTGCGGATACCTGCCGCACTGGCTGCAGCGGGCTGGCGTGGCGATGAGTGCAGCGGAGGTGAAGCGCGGGATCCTGCTGGGCTCGTGCGGGATTGCGCTGCTGGGTTTGGTAGCGCTGAGGCGCTTGCGGGTGCCGGAGGTGGAGGAGGTACTGGAGCAGCGTGCAGACAACAGGTGGATGGTGCGCTGGCGACCGCATGGGCTTGCACTGCGGCTGGTGCCGCTGATCGCGCTCTGGGCGGCGATTCAGGCGGCGTTTACACCGTTCGCGATGGTGCATCTGACGAGGGACTTCCGGATTCCGCTGACGCAGGTGGGGCTGCTGTTTTCCGTCGCCCAGCTGCTGCAGCTGGGAACGGGGCTGGCGACGCCGGTGTTATTCCGGATGCTGGGGCTAGTGCGCGGGATCGTGGTGACGCAGCTGGCAACAGCGATGGCCCTGGGGATGATGGCGGTGGTGCATGAGGGCCGGGCGGCCGTGGCACTTTACCTTTGCTTTGCGGCGGCGCAGTGGATGAGTTCGCCGGGCATGTACAACCTGCTGATGAGCGAGACGCCCGATGCGGAACGCGGATCCGTAGCGGCGGTGGCGATGTTTTGCAACGCCCTGGTAAGTGCGGGGGCGACGTGGATTGCTGGCGTCATGCTGATGCGGGTGGGGTATCCGGTGGTGATGGTGAGTACCGCGTTGAGTGCGTTGGCGGTCGCAATGGTGTTTGGCGTCAGCGTCACGGGCAGGGTGCGGGGCCGGCGGAGCGTGGAGCGATGAGGTGGGCGAGCGCTGTCGGATGCGGCTTAGTGATGATGCTATGGACGATGACTGTGCCGGCGGAGGCGCCGGGGCGTCATGTGGATCTGTACTGCCACCGGACGGCGAATGAGGACGTTCCGGAGAACACGCTGGAATCGCTGGATCAGGCGGCGTTGCTGGGATGCGACGTGGTCGAGGTGGATGTGCGGCGCACGCTAGACGGTGAGCTGGTGCTGAATCACGACGGGTTTCTGGAGAGGCTCACGGATGGCGCGGGTGAGGTGGAGACCAGCTTCTATGGGGAGCTCGCGCTGCTGGACGCCGGGGCGTGGATGGGCGAGCGGTTTGCCGGGATGCGGATGGCGCGGTTTGAGGATGCGTTGCGGCTGGCGCGCGGGCGCGGCGTACGGCTGATTCTGGATCTGAAGACAAAGGGCATGGGGCCGGATGTGATCGCGATGTTGAAGCGCGAGGGCATGCTGGAGCGGGTGCAGTTCAACGGTGAGTGGAGCGATGTGAAGGAACTGCTGCCGGGAGCGAACACGGAACACGTCCGGTGGCTGCAGCCGGGTGTGACGGCGGAGCAGGTGGCGCAGGCTCATGCAGCCGGCATGGCGGTGGTGGCGAACTTCTCTGCCAACGGTCACGCAATGGACCTGGAGGCAATGCGGGCAGCGGTGCGGGCAGGAGTGGATGGGATCAACGTGGACTATCCAAGGCTGGGCGCGGAGGCAGCCGGAAGGCCTGTGGAGCTGAGATTGCGGGCGCTGCGAGAACAGGCGGACGGACGAGCGGAGGAGGCTGGGAGTGAGGCCGGCAACGGACGGAGGACGGCGGCGATTCTCGAGCTTGCGCGGTATCGGGGGTTTCCAAAGCTGCGGGCCGAGTTGGAGCGGTGGCTGCTGGATGCAGACCCAGCGATCTCGCGGGCAGCGGCGCTGGCTTTGGTGACGTCGCGACCGCGAACACCGGTGGCAGAGTTTGCGGCGGCAGTTCGTTCCGAGCGGGCGCCGGTGCGGGCGAATGCGGCCTGGGCTCTCGGGATGCTGCGGGCTCCGACCAGGGAGGTTGCGGGTTTGCTGGAGGACGAGGATGCAGGGGTAAGGCAGGCCGCGCTGGGTGCAGTGGCGAGGATGCGCGGTCGAGTGGGGGAGAGGGTGTTGCGGCGACTGCTGCAGGACGGGAGCCCGGGAGTGCGCGGAGCCGCGGCCCTGGCACTGGCGCGGCATGCTCCCACGATCGCGGCAAAGGAGGTGCCGGCGCGGCTGCGGCTGGAGGTGGCCCAGGGGCGTGTGGCGTATGAGGATTACGTGCGGCGCAAGAGGCCGCAGTTGACCGCAGCGGAGATCGCGCGGATCACGGATGGGTATCGTTGCCAGATGAAGATGGTGCAGGCGATCGCGCAGGTCTCGGGGTTGGAGGCGACGAGGGCGCTGGAGGAGCAGGCGTTT
>DATLMQ010000180.1:0-4946 GCA_035537215.1 Acidobacteriaceae bacterium | reverse complement strand
CGGGGGGATGCCTGGCGGCGGGGGGGTGAAGCGACCGCAGACTTTGAACATCTGGCCGGTGAAGCTGGCGGGGTTCCAGTTGGCCATGGCGAGGAGGCCGCCGGGTTTGAGGACGCGGCCGAGCTCGGAGGCGACGAGCTCGGGGCGGGGGGCGAACATGGCACCGAACATGGTGACGGCGGCGTCGAAGGAGGCGTCTGGGTAGGGGAGCTGCTCGGCGTCGCCTTCGTCGAAGGTGGCGGTGAGGCCATCGGCGGCGGCGCGTTCGCGGGCCTGGATGAGCAGGTTGGGAGCGATGTCGACGCCGGTGACGATGCAGCCTTTGCGGGCGAGAGGGATGGAGGTGTTGCCGGTGCCGCAGGCGACATCGAGGACGCGTGAGCCGGAGGGGATGCCGAGGCGGTCGATGAAGCTTTCGGCGGCTCCGGAGATGGTTTTGGCGACGACGCCGAAGTCGCCGGCCATCCACATGGAGCGCATGCTGTCTTTAATTTGCTGCAGGGGAGGGATGGGCTGCGACATGGGGCACACCTCAGGTTTGTAGATGGATATGAAGGTGCGCCCCGGGTCGCCCCCGCGTCAAGCGTAGATCTGCTTGAGCGCGGGGTAGACGCGGCGATAGCGAGCGTAGGCGGCGGCCATGGCTTCGGCGTGCTGGGGCTGGATGGTTTGGGCGGGGCGGATGGTGGCGTCGCAGGCGGCTTCGACGGAGGGCCAGGCATGGACGCCGGTTCCGGCGAGCAGGGCGGCACCGAAGGCACCGCCTTCTTCGGCTTCGAGGAGCTCGACGGGGTGACCGTAGATGTCGGCCTGGATCTGGCGCCAGAGGGGACCGCGGGCACCGCCGCCGCCGAGGCGGATCTTTTCGACGGGGATGCCGAGCTCGCGGAAGAGGGTGAAGGTGTCCTGGAGGGAGAAGGCGACGCCTTCGAGGACGGCGCGGATGTAGTGGGCGCGGGTGGTGGAGGCGGTGATGCCGACAAAGGCGGCGCGGGCGTTGGGGTCGAGGTGGGGGGTGCGCTCGCCGAAGAGGTAAGGGGTCCAGAGGAGGCCGTCGGAGCCGGGAGGAATGTCGCCGGCGAGGGCGGTGAGCTCGTCGTAGGAGTTGATGGGCATGAAGGTGTCGCGTAGGTAGCGGAAGCTGAGGCCGGCTCCGTTGGTGACGCCCATGACGTGCCAGACGCCGGGGGCGGCGTGGCAGAAGGTGTGGAGGCGACCCTTGGGATCGAGGGTGGGCCGGGCGGTGGCGGCGAAGACGACGCCGGAGGTGCCGATGGTGGCGGAGACCGAGCCGGGAGCGAGGATGCCCATGCCGACGGCGCCGGCACCCTGATCGCCGGCGCCGGCGGCGACGGGAGTGCCGGGCTGGAGGCCGGTGGCGGCGGCGCCTTCGGGCGAGATCCGGGCGCAGATCTCGGGGCCTTCAAAGAGCTGCGGGAGCCAGGACAGGGGGATGCCGGCGGCGTCGGCGACCTCCTGCGACCAGCGACGGTGAACGACGTCGAGGAGCAGGGTGCCGGAGGCTTCCTGCATGTCGATGGCGTAGACGCCGGTCAGGCGGAAGCGGACGTAGTCCTTGGGGCAGAGGACGTGAGCGATCTTGGCGAAGATTTCGGGCTGGTGGGTGCGGACCCAGAGGAGCTTGGTAAGGGTGAAGTTGGGGAGGGCGGGGTTGGCGACGAGCTCGATGAGCTTTGCGGCGCCGATCTTTTCGGTGAGCCAGTCGGCCTCGGGCTGGGTGCGCTGGTCGCACCAGATGAGGGAGGGGCGAAGGACGCGGCCCTCGGCATCGAGCATGACGCAGCCGTGCATCTGGCCGGTGAGGCCGACGGCTTCGACGGGGGCGCTGTGGCCGGCGGCGGCGGCGGCCTCGAGCGCGCCGAGGATGGCCTCCTGGGCGGCGCGCCACCAGTCTTCGGGGTCCTGCTCGGCCCAGCCGATGTGGGCGGAGTGGATGGGGGCGTGCTCGGCGGAGTGGGAGGCGAGGACCTTGCCATCACGGTTGATGAGAACGGCGCGGGTGCCGCCGGTGCCTACGTCGATGCCTAGAAACATGGGCGAGGAAACTCCTGGGGGATCGAGCTGCTGTGCATGAAGCAGTGTAAAGCCCGGGATGGAGTGGCGATTCCGGGGGCGTTGGACTGGGGTCGCCGGGATTTTGAACTGGCGTGGCCGGGGGCTTTTTAGGGAGCAGGCGACAGGGGGGTGCTGAAGTTTTGCATACCTGCTTCCCTCTGCTGCATCTGTAGATGGACGAAGCAATTAGAAGGAAACATCCAAGGGTTTGCCCGTGGGTGGAGTTCTTGGCGATTTAGCATGGAGCTTATGGTTGAAATAAGAAGACGCGCGTCCGGGAGCGCGGTCGCGTTCCGGACAGCGTCAATGGCTGCGGCTTGTGCGCTGGCGGTGGCGAGCGCGGCGGCACAGATGGGCGGACAACCCGGATCGCAGGCCGGTGGAGGAGCATCGTCGGCGACGGCTTCGGGCAGCGACATCCAGACGGTGCAGCGGGTGCAGCAGCAGCTGGAGCAGCCTGGACCGAGCGTGACACCGTCGAATGCGACGGACCAGAGCTTCCGAGGGAGCCTGGTGCGGGACAAGGCCACGGCCGAGGTGCTACCGCTGTCTCTGGAGGATGCGATCGGGCGAGGGCTGCGGAATAACCTCGGGCTGATCCTGCAGAGCTCGGGCGAGAAGGCGGCCAACGGGCAGCGGTTGCAGGAGCTGCAACAACTTTTGCCGACGGTGACCGGCGGGGCTTCGATCACGGTTCAGCAGGTAAACCTGGCGGCGTACGGCTTGAAGTTCCCGGGGCTGAACCCGATTGTGGGGCCGTTCCAGGTGGTGGATTTCCGGGCCTACCTGACGCAGAACCTGGTGAACCTGCAGGCGCTGGAGAACTATATTTCGGCTCGGCACAACTTCGAGGCGGCCAAGCTGACGGCGCAGGACGCACGGGACCTGGTGGTGCTGACGGTAGGCAATGCCTACCTGCTGTGCGTGGCGGATCAGGCGCGGATTGCGGCGGTAGAGGCTGAGATGGCGACGGCGAAGGTATCGCTGGATCAGGCGACGGCCGCGCACGAGGCAGGCACGAGTCCGCGGCTGGATGTGCTGCGGGCGCAGGTGGACTATCAGAATGAGCAGCAGCAGCTGATCGCTACGAATAATCAGCTGGCGAAGGACAAGCTGGCGCTGGCGCGGGCGATCGGTCTGCCGCTGGATCAGAGGTACACGTTGAGCGATTCGGTGCCGTTCGCGGCGCTGGATGCACCCGATGTCGAAGGCGCGTTCCAGCAGGCTTTGAAGCAGAGAAAGGACCTGGCGGCGACCGCGGAACAGCTGAAAGCAGCGAACGCGGCGCGCAAGGCGGCATTCAATGAGCAGCTGCCGACGGCCAGCGTGTCGGGCGATTTCGGAGATCTAGGAACAACGCCGGGGCACTCGCACGGGACCTATACGGCGACCGGGCAGGTGAGTGCGCCGATTCTGCAGATTGCGAAGACGCGCGGCGATGAACAGGTGGCCGAAGCGCAGCAGGATCAGACGCGGGCCAAGCTTGCCGATCAGATTCAGCAGGTGAACCAGGATGTCCGGGACGCGGTTCTGGACATTCAGAGCGCCGCGAAGCTGGTGGAGGCGACCCGGAGCAACGTCGACCTGGCGCACGAGGCGCTGAGCGAGGCGCAGCAGCGCTACAGGGCGGGCGTGGCGGATAACCTGCCGGTCTCGCAGGCGCTGGCACAGGATCAGCAGGCGAACGATCAATACATCAGCGCGCTGTATCAGCACAATGTGGCGAAGCTTTCGCTGGCGCGTGCGCTGGGCGTCGCAACGACGAACTTCAAGGATTATCTGGGAGGGAAGTAAACGTGGCCGATCAGAATGATCAGGGACAACACGGCAGCGAGCAGGGCGGCCAAACTGCGCAGATCAGCGGAACGGTGCAGATCAAGCCGCAAGGTGGAGACGCGGGTGGCCCACAGGGTCGCGGAGCGGAGGCGCCGAACGGCCGGGACAACAAGGACGAGGACTACCCGGAGAAGAAGAGCCGCCGGCGGTTTGTGATCATCGGCATCGTCCTGCTGCTGGTGCTGATCGCGGGGCTGTTTTACTGGCGGTCTACCTTCACGGAAGACACGGATGACGCGCAGGTGGACGGCAACCTGTACCAGGTGAGCGCGCGTGTCGCCGGGCAGGTGACGAAGGTGAATGTGGAAGAGGCGCAGATGGTCCATGCCGGCGACGCGATCGCGGAGGTGGATCCGCAGGACTTCCAGGTAGCCCTGGAGCAGGCGGAGGCGAATCTGGCGAACGCACAGGCGGAGTACCAGCAGGCGCGCACGAACCTTCCGATCACGAATGTGACGACGCGGACGCAGGTGTCGACGACCAGCTCCGATGTGCTGAGCAATGAGGCGGCGGTGCAGCAGGCGCAGTCCCAGGCCCAGGCTGCGCAGTCGCGGATCGAACAGACCAAGGCGACGGCGCTGAAGGCGCAGATCGATGTGGACCGGTACACGCCGCTGGTGGCCAAGGATGTGATCTCGAAGCAGCAGTACGACCAGGCTGTGGCGACGGCGACGGCGAACCAGGCGGCGCTGAACGAGGCGGAGCGTACGGCGAACGCGGCACAGGACCAGATACGGCAGGCCCAGGCACGGCTGGCGCAGGCGCAGAGCCAGGCGCAGCAGAGCCGGCAGAACGCTCCTAACCAGGTGGCCGCGCAGCGGGCGCAGATACTGGCGGGCGAGGCGGCGGTGAAGCAGGCGCAGGCGCGTGTGGACCAGGCGAAGCTGAACCTGGGGTACACGAAGATCACGGCGCCGATCAGCGGGATCGTCAGCCGCCGCAGCGTACAGGTGGGTGCCAACCTGAGCGTCGGGCAATCGCTGCTGACCATTGTTCCTCTGGAGGATCTGTGGGTGACGGCGAACTTCAAGGAG
>DATLMQ010000179.1:0-9142 GCA_035537215.1 Acidobacteriaceae bacterium | reverse complement strand
CGAGGCATCGCAGTTGATTCGTGGTGGCATTGTGCGGCTTCGCGACATTTTACGCAAGCGCGCTCTTGAGTTCCAGCACACCCCCACCATCGGCCGCACCCACGGCGTCCACGCCGAACCCACCACCTTCGGCCTCAAGCTCCTGCTCTGGTACTCCGAGATGGGTCGCAACCAGCGCCGCTTCGACGCCGCCGCCGAGGACCTCCGCGTCGGCAAGCTCTCCGGCGCCGTCGGCACCTTCGGCCACCTCGACCCCGAGCACGAAGCCTCCATCCTCCGCGACCTCGGCCTCAAACCCGCCGCCATCGCCACCCAGGTCCTCCAGCGCGACCGCCACGCCGCTTATCTCTGCGCCCTCGGCGTCCTCTGCTCCACCCTGGACAAGATCGCCACCGAGGTCCGCCACCTCCAGCGCACCGAGGTCCGCGAGGCCGAGGAGTTCTTCTCCCCCAAGCAGAAGGGCTCCAGCGCCATGCCGCACAAGCGCAACCCCATCACCGCCGAGCAGATCTCCGGCCTGGCCCGCGTCGTCCGCGCCAACGCCCAGGTCGGCCTCGAAAACGTCGCCCTCTGGCACGAGCGCGACATCTCGCACTCCTCCGCCGAGCGCGTCGTCCTCCCCGACTCCACCACCCTGGCCGACTACCTGCTCGACAAGTCCGCCACCATGATCGAGCGCCTGCTCGTCTACCCCGGCCGCATGCTCCGCAACCTCGAAAGCACGCACGGCCTGGTCTTCTCCGGGCAGCTCCTGCTCGAGCTCGCCGCCGCCGGTCTCAGCCGCGAAGATGCCTACCGCCTCGTCCAGACCCACGCCATGGACGCCTGGACCAACGAGAAGGACTTCCGCGCCCTCGTCGACGCCGACCCCGAGATCACCTCGCGCCTCGACAAGGAACGCCTGTCCGCCGTCTTCGACTACCGCCGCCAGCTCAAGAATGTCGATGCCATCTTTGCCCGCGTTCTAGCCGAAGACGCCGACCTGTAAACCCAACACGGAGCCGGGCATTGGGGCCATCCCCGCCCGGCTCCCACCCTCTCGGTCCGGCCCATCCGCCCCCCGTAACCACCGGGATCCCGAGGCGAAGTTCTTAGCCCTTCTCGTGGCCATTGCGGCCGTTGTGCGTGCCCGCGTACGCCGCGCAGTCCGGCTCTGGAGCCTCGTCCACCGCGGGCTCGCTGTACAGCAGCACCGCCGCGCCCGCCACCTCCACATACAGGCACGACTCCCGCAGCATCCGCGCCGTCCGCGACAGAAACGACTTCAGCTCCGGCAGCCCGCGATCGTGCGGCAGCGCCACCGTAAACTCGCGGTGCTCGCCATACGAGTAGCGTCCGTCGTCCTCGCGCCAGTAGCCGAACACCGTGGCCGTCGTCGCCGTGTACCCGCCAAAATGCTCCACCAGAAAGCTGTGCACCGACTGCTCGATCGTCCCGCCGCCCGGGCACGGCTCCTTGAGCTTCAGCGAGGGGAGGAGGAAGCGGACATTCTTTCCGAGGGGCTGTTCGTGGTAGTCCATGCGCACGTTCTATCTGAACATACGATGCATACCCGGTTCCCCCTGCCGTGTCCGGGCAGCCGTCTACTCGCTGGAGCTATCCATCCGCACATCCCCCGGCACCGGGGAGGAGAGCAGCGCCGGCACCGTCACCTCGGGTTCCACCGGCGCCGCGACCGGGGCAGCCAGCAGCGGCCATACGAACGAAGCCGTCGCGTCCGCGCCCGGAGCCTCCGTCCGCCGCCCGGCGGCAGGCGGCCCGGCCGCACCGGTCGTCAGCGCCATGGCCTGCTCCCGCAGATCGAGCACCGGCGCGTCGCGCGGCATATCCAACCGGCCATGGCCCATGTAGGCCACAAACACCACGCCGGTCGCGATAGGCGACAGCACCACCAGCGGCACACCATACCTCTTGATCAGGCCTTCCGTAATGCCCTGCACCTCGTGAGAGCGCGGCAGCGTCCCTTCCACCTGTGGGATCACGAACTGCCGCAGGTGGACCTCGGGGTGCTTTTCCGCATAGTGGCTCAGCCCGCGCGCCACCGACTTGGGCGTGGTGAAGCCGAAATCCGCCACAAAGTTGCGGCGCACCGCGTGCGGGTACAGCCGGTTGATCGTCACGCGCGCAAAGTCCGCGCAGTTCCGGAACAAGCCGTTGTAACGCTGGCGGTTCCGCCGGTCGTTGAACAGGGCGATCAGCCGCGCCTCCTGCTCCGCCGTCGTGTCCACAGTGAACCCGTAGATCGTCCGGTCGTACGCCGAGCCCACCAGCTCATACCAGTTCCCCCCGGGAGAGCTCCCGTCCGGCAGGTTCGGGGCTACCGCCTGCAGCCACCGCCGCCGGTACTCGTCCCGCACCCGCGCCACGTCCGCGTGCGTCATCCAGTCCGGAATCTCCGCCGGGCTCTCGACCGCATAGAGGTAGGGCACCAGCGGAACCGCCAGCCAGTCGTAATCGTGGATGCCGTCGTAGCGGCTCACCACCGCCCCCAGCTCGCCCGGCCGGCAGGGACGCAGTTCCGTAGGCGAGGCGGCGCAGATATGGTCGAAGTACAGGGCCGAGTGCCCCATCGGATTCACCCTGCCCAGCCCGCCGTACGGCTGCTCCAGCAGCAGCGACACGGAGGCGCGGGCCGGTTCCCCGGATCCCCCCGCCAGCAGGCACACCAGTGCCAGCACGTTCAGGACGCCCGCCCATCGGAGGCGTCGTTTCGATCCTCTGGCTGGGAAGCTCACGCAAGCTCCATCGGACACAGCGGGCAGGACGCCGGGTCCGTTTCGACGAAAAGTCCCCATGTCAACAGTAAACAGCAGTCGCCGGCAATTGTCGCTCCGAAGTCCCCAGATCGTTCGTGAATAGCGTGCTGGTGGATAGATCGTTCGTGGATGGTCGTTCGCGGATCGATCGTTCGTGGATAATGCGGGGAGTTCATCCTCCGGAGAGAGAGCGGATCTGCGGCATCTGCAGCATCTGGAGCGTGGGGAGAGATTGGAGACTTTGAACAGCTCGCCGGAAACGCTGTCCACCTTGACCCTGGCCGTCACCGGGGCCAGCGGATCCGTGCTGGCCCGTGAGATGCTGCGCGCGCTCGCAGGCGACGAGCGCGTCCGCCGTGTGCACCTTGTCGTCTCCCCCGGCGCTCTGCGCGTGCTCGCCGAGGAGACCGGGGTCGCCGGCCGGAACTCCTTTGTGGAAAAGGTCGTCGGCCAGCCCTCGGACAAGATCGTCCAGCACGCCCACGAGGACATCGGCGCCCCCATCGCCAGCGGATCGTTCCCCTGCGATGCCATGATCGTTCTTCCCTGCTCCATGGGCACGCTGGCCGGCATCGCCCACGGCCTGGCGGGAAACCTCATCGAGCGCGCCGCCGACGTCTGCCTGAAGGAGCGCCGCCGCCTCGTCCTCTGCGTCCGCGAGACCCCGCTGAACCTCATCCACCTGCGCAACATGGTCTCGGTTACGGAAGCCGGAGCGACGGTGTTCCCCGTCATCCCGAGTTTCTACAACGCTCCCCGGACCGTCGACGACGTGGCCCGCAACTTCGTGCACCGGGTCCTCCGGCACGTGGGTCTCCCCCAGCCGGGGGCCTACACCTGGGGCGCCGGTGAGGCCTGAATTTAAGGGCTGCTAAAAAGCACTAAAGATGCTCTAAAACACCCTTAAAATGCACTTAAAAAGCACTCATTTGCGCACCACTTTTCAGAGGAAAAGGCCCGAAATCGCCCTAGTGCATGTGCCGCAGCGTCCGCACAGCACCCTCCGGCGGTGGCTCCGCCTTCAGGAAATCCGCGGTCGCCGGGGCCGCCCGGTCCGAGCAGTGGAGCGGCGCCAGATGCCCGCACCCCTCCAGGATATCGAGCTCCGACTTCGGCGCAAGTTGGTGCATCTGTTGACCTACGGCTAACGGCGTCAGCCGGTCGTTTGCCCCCCAGACAATCAGCAGCGGCTGCCGCAGGGAGGGCAGCTTATCGTCCACCAGATCGCGCCCCGTAAGCATGGACTGCACCGTCCGGTCCGTCACCCACTGCTTCTCGGCCATCGCCTTCAGGAGATCCCTCGCCACATACGGCGGAAACGGCGCCGCCCCAGGCTCCATCTGGTCAAACAACCGCTGCACATCCTCTGGGCTCTTCGGATGGAAGAGGGTCTCCGGTTGCCCCGCATCGAAGCGCAGCCCCGCGCTGTCGTAAACCACTACACGGTCAATGAGTTCCGGGTGATCCAGAGCGAGCCTCAGCGAGATCCAGCCACCCATCGACCAGCCGCCGAGGTCGGTCTTCTGCAGCCCGATCGACTGAATAAAGTCGTAGACGAACTTCTCCTCGCCCGCCACCGAGTAGTCGCCGTCCTGCGGCCTGGGCGACCGTCCGCAGCCGAGGAGATCCGGTGCGTAGACATGAAAACCGGCCCGCTTCAGCCGCTTCAGCATGGGCGCCCAGCTCTCGTCGCGGTCCGCCAGGCCATGCACCAGCACCAGCGGGATCCCGCCGCCAGGGATGCGCGGCTCGGCTTCGTAGTAATGCACCCGGCCCGCGGGCGTCAGCACGTAGTTGCTCTGCACCCGCGACAGAAACAGACCAAAGCGCGTCTGCTGCTGCAGCACCCAGAGCGGACGCGTGTAGAACACGCCAGCAACGACAGCTCCCAGCACAACGACGATCAGCAGCAGGCGTCCCAGCGTTCTCATCTTGAAGCGCGCACTCCTCTTCCCGGCATGAAGTGGATCTCTGGATTCACTGTACCGTGCGCCGTCTCACGCGCACGCCGCTCCTGGAGAGGAGGGCCGTGCGATGGGAGATACAGAGGCGCAGCCATCAGCGCAGAATCTTGCCGTACTCTTCGCTGAACACCGTGTGGCCCATCTCGAAGCGGCCCCCGAAGAACTTGTCCCCGCCCTTCAGATGCCCCAGCGCCAGCAGCGCGACCACGTGATAGCTCATCGGCAGGCGCAGCGTCTCGCAGACGCGATCCTGCTCAAAGCCCTCCATGGGTGCGGTGTCATAGCCGAGTACCTCGGCCATCAGCATCATCGAGGTGAAGGCCAGCATTACCTGCTTGTTGAGCCACGCAGTCATCTGGTCATGCGAGAAGCTGGACAGGTACCCCGGAACGCTCGTGGACGCCTGCGCTGCGTAGCTCTCGGGCATGCCCCCGGCCCGGCCCAACCGCAGCATCTCATCCAGATCGCGCCGCCAGCCGTCCCGGTCCCCGCAGGCCACGATCACGGCCGAGGCCTCCTCCACCTTCGCCTGGTTATAGCTGGCCGCCCGGAGACGCCGCCGCTGCTCAGGGTGCTGCACCACGATAAAGCGCCACGGCTGCATGTTGTAGCCGCTCGGGGCCGCCAGGCCAGCCTCAAGGATCTTGCGGAGGTCGCTGGGAGGGATAGGCTCGCCGTCGAAGCTGGGCGTTGAGCGCCGGTCGTGGATGGCGTCTGCCAGCGATTTAGGGGTGCTTGCCATGAGGTCTCCCGAATTCCGTTCCAAGAGCATATTAGCCGGGGAACGAGCTTTCGGTCCGGAAACCGGCCCCGCGGGCTTTGCCGAGGCAAATAGATCCGAGCCGATTGCAGTGACGCGGCAGTGATCCGCGGGACAGATCGGCGAGAGTGGCCGAGCGATCTACTGGAGCTCGGTCCAGGGGTGCTGCGTGGCGAAGGGCGGCTGGCCCGCCGTGTCGGCGAACACGCTCACACCCGTGAAGCCCTCGCGCAGTTCCGGGTGGGCCAGCAGCAGCGCCTTGGCCGCCGCCACATTGCGTCCGCGCGCCGCAACCGGATCGGCCAGCGGGTCCGCGCGGAAGTGCACGACCAGGTCCAGCCCCTTGCCGTCCTCCGTCCCGGAACTGGACAGGTCTGTGATGGGAAACTCCGCGCCCTGCTTCGACTTGATGACCAGCGGCGTGTTCGCATTGAGGCCCTCGCTGAGCTCCGGCGGCGCGTTGCTGCGGCGCTCGGTGCGCAGCTGGTCAAGATGCGAGCTGGACATGAAGTTCGCGGCGCGAAGAAGCTGGTCGGCTTCGCCATAGAGCACCCAGGCTCGCCACTTCTGGCCGGCCTTGGCATCGGCGCGGGCCGTGGTCCAATACCACAGGCCGTCGTGACCGGCGGCGGTGCGGGCGTGCTGGTAGAAGCCCGCAACCTTCCAGGCCGTCCCTTGCTGCTCCAGCAGGAAAGCCAGCAGCCAGGGACGGGCGCCCGAGGCCTCCACCATAGCGAAGGCATAGATCCCCGGCGGCAGGCCGGCGATCCCGAAATCGACCTCGCTGCTGCTGCCGGAGAGCGGACAGCTGAAGGTAGCCTCCCCCGTGTCGCCCGCCGTGCGGCTGCTCGCATCCAGCCGGAAGAGCTGCGTCACCCGCAGGCTGTTGCCGGCGATCTTGGCCGCCGTGGAACGGACGATGTAGGACGTCGCGTCGAAGTTGGCGGCCAGCGCAGGTGCGCTCATGGACTGCACGCGCGCCGTATCGTTGGATTGGATCGCGGTTGCAATGCCCAGCGCAGTGTTCGCGATCCCCTGGCGCATGTCGGCCGACATGACGCCTTGCGTAGTGCAGAGCGGCGAAGGTGGCGACGTCTGCGCACACAGCGCAGGGACGCACGCGGCTGCCGCGAGAGACAGCGCGCCCGCCCGCAGAGCAGCCCGGCGAAAGATCGTACTGCCC
Organism: Acidobacteriaceae bacterium; assembly: GCA_035537215.1. Taxonomy (GTDB): domain Bacteria; phylum Acidobacteriota; class Terriglobia; order Terriglobales; family Acidobacteriaceae; genus Granulicella. The sequence continues at coordinate 2,479 of DATLMQ010000179.1, read as the reverse complement.
GGCGTGGTGTGGCGTGAGCCGCCCACCGCCTGGAGGTGCATGATGCTCAGCCCGTGGCGCACAGCGAGATCTCCTGCCGAGGTGCAGCGCTCGGCTGCCTGAAGAATAGAAGCGGGAGCCTCCGGCGTCCAGCGACCGCCCGAGGCGTACGCCGCGGCGGGCGTATGCTGGCCGAAACGGGCCTGGGAGCTACCCGCAGACGGCGGCGGACGTCCCATGCTCACGGGTGAGGTGTTGCTGTGGCGATGTGGTCTGCTCGGTTATCGAGGATGTGCGGTGCGGCGGGCCTGCTGTTGCTTGCGGGGCAGGCGCCGGGCCAGATGCCGGCCCAGCTGCCGGCCAGGGTCTCTTCCCTGCCGCCGATGGCGCCCACCTCCACCCCTACCCCCAATAGCCTGCCGGCCCCGATTGCGGCTACGCCCGTGGCTCCTGATTCCGTGCACCGGCATAGGGCGAAGGTGAGCTACGAGAACGGGTTGCTGGACGTAAAGGCGGACGACTCCAGCCTGAACCAGATCCTGCGCGAGATCTCGCGGCTTACCGGGATGCGCATCGTCGGCGGCGTGGCGGACCAGCGGGTCTTCGGCAACTATGGCCCGGCCGCTCCCGCCACCGTGCTGCAGACGCTGCTGGACGGCACCGGAACCAACATGCTGCTGAAGGGCAACGTCGCGGCCGCTCCGCTGGAGCTGGTGCTCACCCCGCGCACCGGAGGCCCCACCCCGCCGGGGCCAAGTTCATCATCCTTCGACGCCACCGAATCCGAGCCGGTAGTCGGTGCCGCTGCCCCGGCGCCCGCAACGAGCGTGCAGCCCGGAGCGCCTTCGCCCCCATCAGGCGTAGCCGGCACCGGCTCGACTGCCCCACCCGCAGGGAACGCGCCGAACAACGGGACACCCTCCACCCAGGTGCCGCCGAGCATGCCGCAGCCGTTCAACAACGTGAACGGGAACCCCGCAAACGTCTCGCCCACGGCGGCAACGCTGCCGGTCATCAACTCGGTTCCGAGCGACTCTCTTCCCACGCCTTCCACCGCACCGGCCGCCACAGGCATTGTGGACGCGCCCAACCCGCCGCCCGCGGGCAGCACGACCGCCGGCTTCACCGGGCAGACACCGCCGGACTACAACCCCAACGTACCGGCCGGGGGCAATGCTCCGGCGGGCACCGCCGGAGCGAACACAGCCCAACCCGCCGGGGCCGCCACGCCCCAGCAGATCTACGAGCAGCTGCGCGCTCTGCAGCAACAGCGGCAAACACAAGGAAATATGCCGGCGACGCCCTCTGGGCAGACACCGCAGACCACCGCTCCCAACCCGCAGGGAAACACTCCGCCCCAGCGGTAAGGTGCAGCAGCTGAACTGAGCTAAATCTTGGAGCCGGCTTCGACGGGCTGCGCTTCCAGGCGCGGCGTCATGACTGCCGCCGAGCGTCCCTGCAGCAGCCGGAACATGGCCAGGCACAGACCATAGGCGGTCAGCACACCAAAGGCCAGCGAAGCCAGTACCGCGCAGGCAATCATCAACGAAACAATCACTTTTCTGTTCCTTCCGGCCTGTCGGGCCCCGTCCGAGGGGGCGCGGCCCAGGCGGCGCGCTGCGGTGCCTGAACACCGTTTAGACGAGCCAGCCAGAGACAAGTGTGATGCCGGCCAGCCATCCTGTCTGCCGAAAAAGTACCAAGTCCTAGTGTCACAGGCGATTCCCCGTCCGGGGCATGCCGGACAGCCGGCTCCGGCTGCCTGTCCCAGGATGAGCGAGCGGGCCGGGCCGACCTTGTATCCTAGGAAGATGGCCGCTAAGGCCGATCGTCTGCCTATGAGCCTCACCCACATCCATGTCCGCGGCGCCCGCCAGCACAACCTGCGGGACGTTTCGGTGTCCATCCCCCGGAACACCCTCACCGTGGTGACCGGGCTTTCGGGGTCGGGCAAGAGCTCGCTCGCCTTTGACACCATCTACGCCGAAGGACAGCGCCGCTACGTGGAGACGCTGTCCGCCTATGCGCGCCAGTTCCTGGACCAGATGGAGCGGCCGGATGTGGACTCCATCGAAGGCCTCAGCCCCGCAATCTCCATCGAGCAGAAGACCACCTCGCGGTCCCCGCGTTCCACCGTCGGCACCATCACGGAGATCTACGACTACCTGCGCCTTCTCTGGGCCAGCGTCGGCCAGCCCCATTGCCCCAACTGCCATCGCCCCATCTCCCGGCAGTCCGCCGACCAGATCGTCGCCCAGATTGTGGAGCGGAACCAGACCGAGTCCCCCGGCGAGCGCATCACCGTTCTGGCCCCTGTGGTGCGCGGCCGCAAAGGCGAGTTCCGGGAGGAGCTCGAAGCTCTGGACAAGAAGGGCTACCGCGTCCGCATCGACGGCGAGATCACCGAGATCGAAGAAGGAATGCGGCTGGAAAAGCGCAAAAACCATACCGTCGAGGCGATCGTCGACCGCATCATCCTCAAGCCGATCCCCGGAGAGCC
>DATLMQ010000178.1:0-3764 GCA_035537215.1 Acidobacteriaceae bacterium | reverse complement strand
GCTGGGGGCGGCGATGCAGCGGAGGCTGCTGCGGGCGGCGGCGCGGACGGTGGGGTGCAGGATCTCGGCGGAGGAGACGGCGAAGCTGATGGCGCTGGCGGGGTTGCGGGCGACGCAGCCGCCGGTGGCGAGCCGGACGGGGGCTCGGCTGGAGCTGGGAGGAGGGTTGAGGGCGGAGCGGACGGCTCGGGAGATCCAGCTATCAGTTGCTGAAGGGGAAGGGGCTGCCGCTTTCGTTGCAAGGGAAAAGGCAGGAAAAACTGCATGGGGAGGGGCCGGAGGAGAGTAAGATTTCGGTACGACCATGCAATGGGCCAGCTGTGCGCGGGGCGTTCCGTCCCCCTGCACCCTCTGGCAGTCAGCGCCGTCTAACCATTGAGTGACGTTTTAGCAAGGCAGGGCCGGCATCTCAGCAGAGCAAAGCGGCGGTTCGGCGCAGCAGGAAACGAGGAAGCGGATTGAATTCGACGATCAAACACCTTTTGATTTGGGTCCTGACGGTAGGGTGCCTGCTGGTGGGCTGGCGGTTTGTGGTCACCAACATGAACACGGGCCACGACCGGGCGATCAGCCTGACGGAGCTGCAGAATGACGCCGACGCGGGGAAGATCTCCGAGGTCACAGTCAATGGCACCGAGGCGACGGGCAAATATAAGGACGGCAAGGAAAGCTTCCATACGACGATTCCCCAGAACTACCCGGACCTGTATAAGGACCTGCGCGAGCATGGGGTGGACGTTTCGATCAAGGATCAGCAGGGAACGCTGTGGCTGAACATCCTGTTCCAGATTGCGCCGATCGCGGTGATCCTGGCGCTGTTCCTGTTCATGATGCGGCAGATGCAGTCGGGTGGGAACAAGGCGCTGAGCTTTGGCAAGAACCGGGCGCGGCTGCTGAGCATGCAGCAGAAGAAGATCACGTTCAAGGACGTGGCCGGGGTCGATGAGGCCAAGGAAGAGCTGAAGGAGATTATCGAGTTTCTGCGCGAGGCGCAGAAGTTCCAGCGGCTGGGCGGACGCATTCCCAAGGGCGTGCTGATGGTCGGGCCTCCGGGCACGGGCAAGACGCTGCTGGCGCGGGCGGTAGCCGGCGAGGCGAACGTTCCGTTCTTCTCGATCTCGGGCTCGGACTTTGTGGAGATGTTTGTGGGCGTGGGCGCGAGCCGCGTTCGCGACCTGTTTGAACAGGGCAAGAAGAATGCACCGTGCATCATCTTTATCGACGAGATCGACGCTGTGGGACGGCATCGCGGAGCGGGCCTGGGCGGCGGACACGACGAGCGGGAGCAGACGTTGAATCAGCTGCTGGTGGAGATGGACGGCTTCGAGTCGAATGAGGGCGTGATCCTGATTGCGGCGACGAACCGGCCTGACGTGCTGGATCCGGCGCTGCTGCGGCCGGGACGATTCGACCGGCGCGTGATTGTGGATCGACCGGACATTCGCGGGCGCGAAGAGGTGCTGCGCGTGCACTCGAAGAAGGTGCCGCTTTCGGAAGACGTGAATCTGCAGGTGCTGGCACGCGGGACACCGGGCTTCAGCGGGGCGGACCTGGCGAACATGGTGAACGAGGCGGCGCTGACGGCTGCGCGGTTCAACCGGAAGTCGGTACACATGTACGACTTCGAGGTCGCCAAGGACAAGGTGCTGATGGGCGCCGAGCGCAAGAGCATGCTGCTGAGCGAGGACGACAAGCGCGATACGGCGTACCACGAAGCCGGGCACGTGCTGGTGGCGGCCAAGCGGCTGCACTCGGATCCGCTGCACAAGGTGACGATCATTCCGCGCGGCATGGCGCTGGGTGTGACGATGCATCTGCCCGAGGAAGACAAGCACACGGTGACGAAGGACTACCTCGAGACGCAGCTGGCCATTCTGATGGGCGGGCGCTGCGCGGAGGAGATCTTCATGCACCGGATGACGACCGGCGCGGGCAACGACATCGTTCGGGCGACGGAGCTGGCACGGAAGATGGTGTGCGAGTACGGCATGAGCGAGCTTGGGCCGCTGACCTACGGCAAGAAGGAAGAGCAGATCTTCCTGGGCCGCGAGATCGCGCAGGCACGGGACTACTCGGACGATACGGCCAAGGAGATCGACCGGCTGGTGAAGCAGTTCGTGGATATGGGCTACAAGTCGGCGCACCAGATCCTTGAAGACAACCGCGAGGTGATGCACCGGATGGCGACGGCTCTGCTGGAGCGGGAGACGCTGGATGCGGCGGAGATCGAACTGCTGATCCAGGGCAAGGAGCTGCCGCCGGTGAAGTCGCCGCTGGCACACGCCGAGTCCGGCGATGTGCAGACGGTGATCAAGCCGGAGGGCGGGCGGAAGCCTGGCTTCAATGAAGGTGCACCGAACCCGGCGTAACGGCTGGTGAACGGAAACAGACGAGAAGAGGCACCCTTTTGGGGTGCCTCTTCTGCGTTTGAGCTTGTATCGCGGCTCCGAATTTCCGGGAGAGCTTGGGGCGGAGGTCGTGCGGGTTGGATCAGGAGTGCGTGGGAACGGCTTGGGCGAGATGGCTGGCTACGAACTGGATGAGCTCCGGCGGGCAGAAGGTCGGCGGATGGATGAGAAAGCGGGGCTTGCCGGCGAGCAGGCGGGGGGAGACGCCCGGCCAAGAGAGGGTGTCGAGGGCGGATTCCGTGCCTTGCGGCAGAATCAGGGCGTCGGCGCGATCGAGGTAGCGGAGGGCGCTGGGCTTGAAGTCGGTGACGGTGGGATCGAGCACGGTGAGGGAAAGGTCGGGCTGCAGGAAGCGCAGGACGCTGTTGGACTCGAGGATGACGTTGGTGGAGGAGGCGAGGAGGGAGCGGAGGCGGGGCATGGCTTCGGAGAGCTGGCCCTGACGGGTGCGGAGCCAGAAGACGCGAGAGGCGCCGGCGGCGAGGAAGCGCGAGGTGTCGGTGCCGGAGGTGGGGTCGCGCTCTTCGGAGAGGGCGAGGGTGTGGTCGGCGATCTCGCAGTCACACGGCTCGCCGTTGGCGGAGCAGACGCCGTGGCCGAACTGGGTGATCTTGATGGCGGTCCAGTTGAGCTGGGGCAAGGCGGCGATGAGGCCGGCGACAACGCTGGTCTTGCCGATGTTGCGGGTGTGTCCGCCGATGACGATGGTGGGCATGAGGGCTGCCAGGGTCCTGTCTTCCAGCCTCCAGCTTGTACTGTGGGCTGAAGCGATGGGTGATTGGATGGTAATCGCTGACCAGGCGGTTCCGATCCGTTGCGAGTTAGGAGTCTCGGAAGCTTTGAGCGGGGTTTTGGCCTTGCCAGTGGAAGAAACTGAGGCATCGCTGACGGGAAGCCGACTTATCGGTACTAACCTCTGTCATCGTGTGCCGCTAAGATCAGTACTGATGCAGTTTCCGGAATATATGCGGCTCAACTTCCCCGGGCTTCTGCTCGGTCCAGACCTGTTCCACAGTTGGCCGGTTGGCATCCGTTTTGAACTGAATCGGAATCACTGGCCGCATGTAGAGTGGGAAGCCGTACTTCAGCGCGCCTGCACGCTCTATGAGGCTGTATTTCGGTCCGGGGATTCTGGTTTCATCGTTTCCGGCCATGAGTTTGAGTTTGAGCGTAAGAGGAGCGGTCCCGGGAAGCTTCCGGAGCTGCGTCACTCAGTCTTCGCGCTCTCGCGCAAGTACCATCTTGGCCTGCACGGAGTAGCAGGCCGACAGCGAAGCACCACGTATCAGGACAGAGAGACCTCCATCATCACCACCTTTAGATGGGCCGAAATGCAAGCGCACCAGATCGGCTACA
>DATLMQ010000177.1:0-3498 GCA_035537215.1 Acidobacteriaceae bacterium | reverse complement strand
CGGGCGGATGGGGTGGCGTTGGCGTATTGAAGGTGGAACCGCATCGTAGGAATGCGGGGGTGCGCGATGGCTGAGTTCGAGGTGGAGCGCGGGGACATCACCCGGCTGCAGGTGGGTGCGATTGTCAACGCGGCGAATAGTTCGCTGCTGGGCGGCGGCGGCGTGGATGGCGCGATCCATCGGGCAGCCGGGCCGGAACTGGTAGCGGCCTGCCGTCTGCTGCATGGGTGTGCGACCGGGGATGCGAAGGCGACGCCGGGATTCCGGCTGCCTGCGAAATGGGTGTTTCATGCGGTGGGGCCGGTGTGGAACGGAGGTGCGCGCGGAGAAGCAGAAAAGCTGGCCGGGTGCTATCGGCGGGCGCTGGAGCTGGCGCGCGAGCATGAGGTGAGGACGATTGCGTTTCCGGCGATTTCGACCGGGATCTATGGATATCCGCGGAGGGCGGCGGCGGAGATTGCGGTCGCGACGTGCCGGGAGATGGCGGAGGCGTGCGGTGTGGCGCGGGTGGTGTTCTGCTGCTTCGACGAGGAGACGGCGGAGATCTACGGGCAGCTGTTGCGCGAGGCCGTGGAGGCCTGAGAACAGGGGGAGATCCGCTGAGCAGGTGTTTCTGTGTTGGTCGGAGGCGGCGGGCGAGAGGTTGCCGGCGGGCCGCGGCGGAAACTACTCGCCGGGGATGTGATCGCGGGTGGTGTCCCAGTGGGTGGTGAGGTGATGGAGGACGGCGCTGCCGACGGTGTAGGAGGATTCCAGGGCGAGGCGGCCACCGATGTAGGGGGAGCTGACGGATTCGACCGCGTCGTGGCCGGGGCGCTCCATGGAGTAGTTGCTGCCGGTGCGGAGGACGAGGGCGCGGTTGCGGTCGACGCGATGCATGGCGTCGAGGCGCTCGAGGGCTTCCATGAAGCCAGAGTCTTCCATCTCGGTCATGGCGAAGGTGCCTTTGCCGCGGGTCCAGAGCTTGACCCAGTCGCGGGCGTACTGGGTCATGATGCTCCCGTGCCAGTAGTAGTCGGAGGCGAAGGTGTCGCCGAGAAGGACGAAGGGGGGACGTTGGGCGGCAGGCTGTTTGTACCCGGCGCGGAAGGCAGCGACCTTGGGATCGTCTCCGAGGGGAAGCGAGCGGGTCTGGGCGAAGGCCCAGTGCACGAGCTTTGGATTGAGGGTGTAGAGGTTGGAGCGGTGCCAGGTGGGGATGTCGAGGTCCTTGGGATTGGGCTCCTTGGCATTGGTGGGGAAGATGCCGTAGGGCCAGGACTTGGGGGCTTCGCGGGGATCGATCTCGCGGGCGACGTCGCCGACGACGAACTCGGCCCAGGCGGCAGAGCCCATGGAGGCGACGGCGGGGTCGACGCCGGCGATGCCGTTGATGAGGAAGTAGGCGTGGGTGAGGTCGAAGCGGGGGTCGAGGCCCAGGGCCATCATGCTGGCGGTGGCGTTGACGAGGGTGGTGCCGGAGACCATGCCGAGGACGGTGTGATCCTTGTTGGTGCGCAGGGGATGGGCTGAGCCGTGGGGGCCGCCGGCCCCGCCAGGAAAAGGGACGATCTCGTCGAGGTGCTCGCGCTCGGCCCAGAGCTGGAACTCGCCGGGGACGTCGCCGGTGTCGTTGCCGACTTCAAAGGTGGTAACGATGACGGCACGGATAGGCCAGGGGGCGACAGGCTTCGAGGTCTGGGCGAGGGCTCCGGAGGGGAGGGCCGCGGTGAGGATGCAGGCGGCGAGCGGGCACAGGAGGAAGACGCAGCGACGGAGGAGGCGCATAGGGAAGCTCCTGGGTGGGTGAGTGGCTAAGGCGATACCGCCAGAGTAGCAGCGCCGGGCCGGGGGCTGGGCAAGTGCACCAGCTGTGCTACACTAGCCGTGCGTAAATATTTACGCACGGCGCCGCGGGCAAGGACTCCCGATGGATTCGAGTCTGGCCAGAGACCGCGAGCGCTTTCCTCCTTCCGCCGAGCTGAGTTGTTCGAGGCTTCGCGTGTTGGTTGCTCTGGCTTGGAGGCCGTCATCGGACAGGCCTCGCCGTGCAGCAGCAGCTCCCTAGAGATCCTTTGGACCCGAAGAGACCCAAAGCCTTGCTGAAACCCGGAATCCATGACGCCGAGGGCGCGCTTGCGCCGATGTGTGTCGCTGCCGACTCTCCCCTCTTCCGCTACGAAAAACAGAGGAACCTTTGTCGAATCTGACTCTTGAATCAATTTTGAACCCCGAGCCGTTGAAAGTTGCGCGGCACATTACAGTCACGGAAACCCCCGCCGTACATTTCACTGACTTCGACATCTCGCAGTCGCTCAAGGACCGGCTGACCGCGGCGGGCTTTGTGACACCGACGCCGGTGCAGGCGGGAGCGATTCCGCCGGCGCTGGAAGGCGATGACATCCTGGCGACGGCCTCCACGGGCACGGGCAAGACGCTGAGCTTTCTGATCCCGATGATCGACCGGCTGGAGCAGATCTCGCAGCCTTCCACGAAGGGCAAGAAGTCGCAGGTGCTGGCGCTGATCCTGCTGCCGACGCGCGAGCTGGCGATGCAGGTACTGGAGAGCTACTTCAAGGTCTGCCCGGTGAACAAGAATGACGCCGTGCTGGTGTGCGGTGGACTTTCAGAGAACCCGCAGGTGGATGCCATCGGGCGTGGACCGCGCCTGATCGTGGCGACGCCCGGCCGGCTGGAAGATTACCTGAAGCGCAAGTTGATTAACCTGCGTGACGTGGACATGCTGGTGCTGGATGAAGTAGACCGCATGCTGGACATGGGCTTTCTGCCTGCGATCCGGCGGATTGTGGCCGCGCTTCCGAAGGATCGACAGACGATGTGCTACTCCGCCACCCTGGACGCGAACATCCGCGAGATTGTGCGCGAGTATGTGAACAACCCGGTGCGGGTGGAGATCGGCCAGACGTCGAAGCCTTCCGACCGCGTGACGCTGCGCGTGTACACGGTGATGCAGGACCAAAAGCTGGCCCAGCTGGACCGCATGCTGCAAGACGAGGAAGGCAGCTTCCTGGTGTTCTCGCGGACCAAGCATGGAGCGGACCGGATCGGGCGCAAGCTGGAGAAACTCGGGCACAAGATAGAGACGATCCACGGCGATCGCTCGCAGTCGCAGCGTTCGGCGGCCCTGAAGAAGTTCTCGGACGGCAAGGCCCGAGTGCTGGTGGCGACCGATGTGGCCGCGCGCGGCATCGACGTCTCGCACATTGCGCATGTCGTGAACTTCGACCTGCCCAATGGATCGGACGACTTTGTGCACCGCATCGGGCGCACAGGCCGTGCGGGCGCGAAGGGCGTGGCAACCACGTTCATTACCCCGCTGGAGAAGGGTGACGCGAAGAAGCTGGAGCGCGAGCTGAAGATCAGCTTCGAGTGGCGTGTGGCGGATAAGGACCTGGCCAAGGAAGAGCGCAACACGCCGGTCGACCTGAACTCGAAGGGCGGCGACGATTTGTCCTCCCTGCTGGCCATGGAGACGCGTAGCTGGAAGACCGAAGATGG
>DATLMQ010000176.1:0-11514 GCA_035537215.1 Acidobacteriaceae bacterium | reverse complement strand
AGAGGTGCGCCGCGCCCTCTACTGCTCCAAGATGATCAGCTATGCGCAGGGTTACATGCTCTTGCGCGAGGCCGCGAAGGAGCAGGGCTGGCACCTCAACATGGGCGGCGTGGCCCTTATGTGGCGCGGCGGCTGCATCATCCGCAGCCAGTTCCTCGGCAAGATCAAGGAGGCCTACGATAAGAACCCGAACGTGCAGAACCTCCTGCTCGACGAGTTCTTCTCCGGTGTCCTCAACAAGTACCACGCCTCCTGGCGGCGGGCCGTCATCCACGGCGTGGAGCTCGGCATCCCCATGCCCGCGTTCTCCACCGCGCTCTCCTTCTACGATGGCTACAGCACCGAGCGGCTGCCCGCAAACCTCCTCCAGGCCCAGCGGGACTTCTTCGGCGCGCACACGTACGAGCGGGTCGACAAGCCCCGCGGGCAGTTCTTCCATACCAACTGGACAGGCAGGGGCGGGCGCGTCGCGTCGTCCACCTACAACGCCTGACCCTCAGCGTTTCATCTACACCGCATCCGGGGCCCTTGGCGAAGGGCAGGTTAGTACAACTGCCCGCCTCGCCAATAGCCCTGTTCTTGCATGCAGCTGGATCGCGCCCAGCCGGGCACATAGCGGGCCCGCATCGCAAACGCCCACCGGCGCGCGACCACATCCGGGCATCGCTCGGGCTTCCTCCTTCATCCCAGCAAGCAGCGGAAGAGAAGCCGAGGAGCGCTATGTCATCCAGCACACTGTCCGTGCCTGCCGAAGAGATCGTTCCGTTCGAGAACGTCGCCGCCGGCATCTCCGGCCTGCGTATCCTGTTCACCAACGTCTACGGCGTCCGTCTTCCAGACCGCGGCTGGATCCTGATCGACACAGGGCTTCCTCTCTCCACCGCTCGCATCCGCTCCTGGGCCAAAGATCAATTCGGCGGCCCGCCCTCTGCCATCGTGCTCACGCACGGGCACTTCGACCACGTCGGAGCCGTGCGCGATCTGGCCGATGAGTGGGACGTTCCCGTGTACGCGCATCCCCTCGAACACCCGTTCCTCACCGGTCAGCAGGAGTACCCGCCCCCCAATCCGCACGTGGGCGGCGGTGTCATGGCCGTCATCTCGCCGCTCTATCCCCGCGGCCCCATCGACATCAGCCACCGGCTCCGCCCGCTGGAAGAAGAAGCCACCGAGGTCCTGCCCGGCTGGCGCATGATTCACACTCCCGGCCACACCGTCGGCCATGTCTCCTTTTATCGGGAAGAAGATCGCACGCTGCTGGTCGGCGACGCCTTCTGCACCACGCGCCAGGAATCCTTCCTCTCTGTGGCCACGCAGAAGCCCGAGCTGAACGGCCCTCCCGCCTACTACACCCCCGACTGGAGCGCCGCCAAGGAGTCCGTCGAAAAGCTCGCCGCCCTTCATCCCGCAACGGTGGCCCCTGGCCACGGGCAGCCGATGTCAGGCCCGGACGTGACCCTTCGTCTCCACGAACTCGCCGCCCGTTTCGACGAGATCGCGACTCCGCCAAAGAGCTGACGCCAGGGCAAACGTAGATCTTCCGGGTGCCCCGAAGACAGCAGAAGTGGTTACGAAGAGGTGGGATACAGCACCTGCGGGGCGGCTGTAGAATCGGTCCACTTCACTATGCGCGCGTCCTCCGGCCAACGATCCTCGATCCCAGCCACCATCATCGCGGCCATCACCGCGATCGTGCTGCTGGTCCTTGGATCGGGTGCGTGGGGTCTGTCCGCGGCTCGCGGAGCCCCGCCCAAGACCTCCATCCGGCCAGAGCAGCCGCCCACTCAGCTCCGCTCCCCTGCCGGCCTCACCGAAGTCGGCATGCTGGGCGGCGCCGCCTATCGCATCGACATCCCCAACAACTGGAATCACAGCCTGGTGGTCTATTACCACGGCTATGCGCAGCGCCCGGTGACCTTCCACATTGCCGAGCGCCTCAGCGGCGAGCGTTCGCCCCTGCTCGACCGCCACTACGCTGTCGCCGAGAGCGCCTACTCGCAGCCCGGCTGGGCCCTCCCCCAGGCCTTCCCCGAGACCGAAGCTCTTCGCCGCTACTTCTCCAAGCGCTTCGGTCAGCCCCGTGAAACCTACGTCGCCGGCCGCTCCATGGGCGGCGCGCTCGTCATGGTCACACTTGAGCTCAACCCCAAGCCCTACCTCGGTGGGCTCGACCTTTGCGGCGCCGTCGGCCCCACCTCCGAGTCCTTCGACCGCCGCTTCGCCCTCCGCGCCGCTTTCGACCACTTCTTCCCCGGCATCATGCCGCCGCTTGTCCCCGTCCCCGCCGACTTCGAAGCCAACTCCGCCGAGCGCGAGCGAATCACCTCCGCCCTCAAAGCCAATCCCCAGTCTGCCGCCGCCATGCGCTCCCTCAGCAGCGTCCACACCGACGCCGAGCTCGCCTGGAACATCGCCTACTTCACCTTTGTCATCGGCGATATGCAGCGCCGCGCCGGCGGCAATCCCTTCGACAACCGCAACACCATCTACAGCGGCACCAGCCCGGCCAGCAGCACCGGCGACTATGAGCTCAACGACAAGGTCCGCCGTTACGCCGCGCTGCCCTCTGCCCGCGCCTACCTGCTCCGCCACTACACCCCCACCGGCCGGCTCGGCCGCCCCATGGTCGCCCTCCATACCGTCTACGACCCCGTCGTGCCCGTCGCGCAGCTTGCCCTTTACGGACACGCCGTGCAGGCCGCCGGCTTTGGCGAAAACCTCGTGCAGCAGTACGTCCACCGCGACGGCCACTGCAACCTCTCCGAAGACGAGATCGGCCAGGCATTCGACGAGCTCGTCGATTGGACCCACCGCGGCCCCCGTCCCCAGGCCGGCCTGCTCAGGTCCTCGCGCCCACCCAACCCTGCCCTGAAAGAGCAGGCGCTCCGCCCTGCCGAGCCCGTACGCCGCGCCGGCCGCTAACCTCACCCAGAGCCCCTCCGCCCCGCCACGTCCCTCCCTTTATTACCTGAGAAGCAGCCGCTCGTATAATGAACCATGGCCACAGTCCAGTCCGGGCTGCCCGACCCTGCGCACGCAGGTGATCCGGGAGGACAACTCGACTCCTCAAACTCACCCGTCGCCGAGACGAGCGAGAGTGGAATGGGTCTCGAGGCCACCTTGCCCGCCCTTCCCGGCCGCCAGTCCAGCTCGCCTCCCGCAACCGCTCTGGACGAACCCTCCGGCGCCTTCGCCTCTCCTCCGGCCGCCGCCAACGCCAACGGAACCCCAGCGGCCGCCCCCGCCACCTCCAGCTCTGCCCGTGAAGACGAGTTCCGCCCTCGCTTCGAGCACATGCTCGCCACGGTCCGCAGCAACCGCCCTCACGACGACCTCGAGCTGATCCGCCTCGCCTGGGCCTTCTGCAAGGAGCAGCACGACGGCCAGCTCCGCGCCTCCGGCGAGCCCTACATCATCCATCCCCTCGAAGTCGCGCAGGTCCTCGCCGACCTCAAGATGGACGCCACCGCCATCGCCGCCGGCCTGCTCCACGACGCCGTCGAAGACACCGACGTCAGCACCGCCGAGATCGCCCGCCGCTTCGGCGACCAGGTCGCCCACATCGTTGAAGGCGTCACCAAGCTCGACAAGATCAAGTTCGCCAACCGCGAAGACCACCAGGCCGAGAACATCCGCAAGATGCTGCTCGCCATGGTCACCGACGTCCGCGTCGTCATCATCAAGCTCGCCGACCGCCTGCACAATATGCGCACGCTCGAGCACCTCAAGCCCGAGAAGCAGGCCCGCATCGCTCGCGAAACCCTCGACGTCTACGCTCCTCTAGCCCACCGCCTCGGCATGGGCAAGCTCCGCGGCGAGCTCGAAGACCTCGCCTTCCGCTACGTCGACCCCGACGGCTACGCCAAGCTCACCACCGAGGTCGACTCCCTGCGCGGCGCCGGCGAAGTCTTCCTCGACCGCATCGTCGGCACCATCGAAGCCAAGCTCCGCGACTCCACCATCCACGCCCGCGTCGAGTCCCGCATCAAGCGCCTCTACTCCATCCAGCAGAAGCTCAGCGCCCACGGCGTCCCCGTCGAGCAGGTCTACGACCTCTTCGCCGTCCGCGTCATCACCGAAACCGAGCAGGACTGCTACGCCGTCCTCGGCCTTCTGCACTCCACCTGGCGCCCCGTCCCCGGCCGCTTCAAAGACTTCATCGCCATGCCGCGGCCCAACCTCTACCAGTCGCTGCACACCACGCTCATCGCCGAAGGCGGCCACCAGTTCGAAGTGCAGATCCGCACCGAGGACATGCACCGCGTCGCCGAGGAAGGCATCGCGGCGCACTGGAAATACAAGGCCTCCGACAACGTCTCCGCCAAGGACGAGCAGCGCCTCGCCTGGGTCCGCCAGCTCATGGAGTGGCAGCGCGAGATGTCAGACCCCAACGAGTTCATGTCGACCCTCCGCATCGACCTGTACCCGGAAGAGGTCTACACCTTCACCCCCAAAGGCAAGGTCATCGTCCTCCCCAAGGACGCCAGTCCCATCGACTTCGCTTACGCCATCCACACCGATGTCGGCCACGCCACCGTCGGTGCCAAGGTCAACGGCCGCATCGTTCCGCTCCGCTATCGCCTGCGCAACGGCGACATCGTCGAGATCACCACCCAGGCCGGCCACACGCCCTCGCGCGACTGGCTTTCCTTTGCCAAAAGCTCCCGCGCCCGCAACAAGATCAAGCACTGGCTCAACGAGCACCAGCGCGAGCGCGCCATCGAGATCGGCCGCAAGCTCCTCGAGCGCGAAGCCCGCAAGTACAAGGTCACGCTCGCCAAATTCAATACGGCTGAGTTCGACCGCGTCGCCGGCGAGTACGGCCTCGGCGGTGAGCAGGACCTCCTCGCCGGCATCGGCTTCGGCAAGTACTCCACTCGCCAGGTGCTCAACAAGCTGGAGCCCGGCAGCGCCGCCGACGTCAAAGAAACTCCGCACCCCGAGCCCGGCTCCGTAGGCGACACCCTCTCGCACATGAGCGAGGCCGTCAAGCGCGTCTTCTTCGGCAAAGGCTCCGAGTCCCTCCAGGTCGAAGGCCAGGACGATCTCCTCGTCTACCGCGCTCGATGTTGCAATCCGATCCGCGGCGAAGAGATCGTCGGCTACGTCACCCGCGGCAAAGGCGTCGCCGTGCACGCGCGCAGCTGCCCTAACGTGCAGAACCTTCTCTACGAGGCCGACCGCCGCATTGAGGTCGAGTGGTCCGAAGCTCACGGCAGCAGCAAGGAAGTCGGCGGCCCCAAGGCCACGACCTACCCCGTCAAGCTCACGCTCACCGTCGACGATCGCTCCGGCCTCCTCAAGGAATTCGCCGCCATCATCTCTGAAGACGGCACCAACATCCGCAGCGTGGAGACACGCCCCGCCTCCGACGGCTCCGTCCATGTCGACTTCGTCATCGAAACCGTGGACCTCCGCCATCTCACTCGCCTCCAGCAGAACCTGCGCAAGGTCCCCGGCGTTCGCGACGTCCATCGCGTCCAGAAGATCTAGCCCGAAAAAAAAGGGAGACGGCAGCAGCTCGCGCTTCGCCGCCTCCCGCTCAGGAAACAGATTGGCTGATCGGCGTCCGGAAACGCTGATGCAGGCGCTCCATCACGATGTGCGTCTCCGCGCCCATCTGCTCGCGCCGGTGCACCCAGCTCTCTACCAGCTCGATACAACCGTGGTCGATAAACCGCAGCTCCGTCGTGTGTACGCGCGCGATCTTCGTCATAGGTACCGAATCCAGCGCACGCGCCAGCCTCGGAATGGAAAGAAACGTTCCCATGCCCGCCAGGTGGACATGCGCCTCGTCCTCATGCTCGTGCACATGCGCCTCCAGGTGCGTCACGCGCCACAGCATGCTCAGCAGCGAGAGCCCCACACCGACCAGCACACCCGTCAGCAGATTCGTCGCCACGATCATGATCAGCGAGGCCATGTACACCGCCACCGGCTGCCATCCGAAGCGCCACAACTTGCGCACGTCGGCCGGCTTTACCAGCTTGATGCCCGTGATGACCAGCACCGCCGCCAGGCTCGCCATGGGCACCATCCGCAGCACCCAGGGGAACGCCAGCACCGCGGCTACCAGCCACAAACCATGCATCATCGCCGACCGCCGCGTCTCCGCTCCGGCCTGCACATTGGCGGAGCTGCGCACGATCACGCCTGTCATCGGCAGCGCTCCCAGCGCACCGCAGATCATATTGCCCACGCCCTGCGCCATCAGCTCGCGGTCGTAGTCTGTGCGCACCCGCGTCTGCATCGCCTCCACGGCTGCAGCCGACAGCAGCGTCTCCGCACTGGCAATAAACGCCAGCGCTGCCGCCGAGCCCAGCATCGTTCCCCAACCCATCGACGTGAAGCTCGCCAGCGATGGCACCGAGATCATGTCGCCAATGTTCGACGGCACATTCACCAGCCTGATCCCGACCTTCGTTCCCAGGTGCAACATCTGCGCCAGCGCCGTTCCCGCGACAATGCCCAGCAGCGCCCCCGGAACCAGTCTCAGCTTCGCCGGCCGGAACCGTTCCCACAGGAGCATCACCGCAATGGTCGCCACGCCAACCAGCGCGGCCCACTCCTCGCGGCTGCCATCCAGTGGAAATAATCCGCGGAGCACAGCCTCCGGCATCGCCAGCAGATTCGCCGGCCCGCTCGACTTCGGTGCCCGGTCCAGCAGCACATGAAACTGCTGCAGCACAATCAGCACCCCGATCCCCGCCAGCATCCCGTGAATCACCTCCGGCGAGATCGCGCGGAACAGACGCCCTGTCTTCGCCGCTCCGGCGATCAGCTGCATCAGCCCCGCGATCACCAGCACCGGCGCCAGGGCCGCGATGCCGTGTTCGCGTACCATCTCGAACACGATCACCGCCAGCCCTGCCGCGGGGCCGCTCACCTGCAGCGGCGACCCCGAGATGGCCCCGACAACCAGACCTCCGATGACGCCCGTCACCAGTCCTTTCACCGGCGGCACGCCCGACGCGATCGCAATGCCCATACACAGCGGCAGGGCCACAAAAAATACAACCAGCGAGGCCGAAAAGTCTTTGGCCCAGGCACTTCCCTTGCGATTCGATTCAGTATGCGTCATCGTCATCCCTCTCTTACGCGACTCTCTTCAAGAGGTCGGTGACCTTGGCATCCAGCGGTTCGAACCGCCCCGTGTGATCGTCAAACGAGCGGATCTCGCCCGTCGCGATCTCATACACCCATCCATGCAGACGCAGCTTGTGCTCCCGCAGCCCATCCCGCACCGCCGCATGGTGTCGCAGGTGATCCAGCTGCGTCAGCACATTCGCCTCCGTCATCAGCGCGAGCTGCCGCTCCGGCGACATCCCCCCAATCTCGGTGAACGTCCCCCGCAGCCACTTCGCCGATACACCCGCATGGCTCAGCCACGACGTCACATCCGGCAGCTCATTCGCATGCGCCTGCTCCAGCAGCTCCTTGATCGCGCCGCACCCCGAGTGCCCGCACACGATCACCTCACTCACCTTCAGCACGCGCACCGCATACTCGATCGTCGCCGCGATTCCGCTAGGATCGTTCCCCGGAGGCGGCACAAGATTCCCCGCGACGCGGATCGGAAACACCACCCCCGGATCGCTCTGCAGCAGCATCTCCGGCATCACCCGCGAGTCCGAGCAGGTGATCAGCAGCGCCTCCGGACTCTGCCCATGGGACAGCCTCTCGAACTCGGGGGCAAGTTTAGGAAAAACGGACGTACGAAAGCGGGCATAGCCCTCTAAAAGTCGGTGCATGATGTGCTCTCCTCACCGCACGAGCAACGTCGTGCGGCATTGCAAACAGGTCGACTGCCGCAGTCACACGCGCATACGCACCAAGGCGCAGCACACCTGGACTGCAGTGCTGAGTTTGCTTAGGAGAGTGTGGGAGGCCCGCGCGGCGCTCCAGGCGCACGTGGCGCCGAGCCCAGCGCCAGCACGTTCTCGTCGGCCATCGGCAGTGCGATGGTCCGTTCCGCGAACATCATCGCCGACGTGCTCGGCAGCATCGCCAGCGTCTGCGGTCCTGCCCCGGCGCTGAAGTCGCGATGTACACCGGAGTCCACGTGATCGCTCGTGATCACGCTGTTCCCGCTCCGCCCCGCACGCGAGCTGTTGCGCCCATGCGAGTGCGGCATCGTCGGAGGATGCTGTGACGCATGCACCGCATGCGCCCGATGCGTCTGCCTCAGGCCGCAGAGAACGCTCACCGCCACAATCAAGGCAGTGATCATCGCTGTGCGTCCGAGTTTTTGCAGTTCACGCATCATGGGCAGTATGGCATGTAAGCCGTCAACCGCGTAGAGAAAATTCGCGGTCATCCTCACGGATACAACGTTCGATGCATGTCATACGAAATCGCACATCTAACGTCCCCGACATTACACATCCATTACAAATACACACGCAGTAAAGGGTCGCTGCCCGAGCGACCCTTACTGCACAACTCACATCGCCTCGCCTTACGACAGCGGCGGAATGTTGATCTGCTGCCCCACCTGGATCTTGTCGGGGTTCGAGATTCCGTTCGCCTGCGCAATCGTCTCGTACTTGTTCGCGTGCCCGTAGAACTTCTCCGCGATCTTGCTCAGGTTATCCCCCGCCTTGATCGTGTACGGCTGCGCATCGCCGCCCGTCACTGTCAGCCGCGGCTCAAAATCCTGGTAGTTTGCATCCACCTGCTTGGTCGCATCCCACACCCGGTTCAACACCACCTTCGATGGAACGCTCGCCTTCAGGATCAGCTTCTCGCCCTCCATGAAAATGCCTTCGAACTTCGCGCCATATTCGCTGAAGTCGGCAACGGTCTGTCCAACGGGGGCGTACTTCTGCTCTAGGGCTTTTTGATCTGCCATACGTTCATTCTCCTGGGGGCGACGGCCTCGCCGTCACCGTGCTGTTGGATGCCGGTGCGTTCCCGCGAGGAGACCCTCTCTGTGTGAATTCCCTGCAAACCCGCACACCGCTGCGACCAGCCCACACCTTTACGCCACCAGCATTCCCATCCGCTTCGCCGTCGTGGTCATCGTCTCCAGGGCGCGATCGATCTGCCCCCGCGTGTGCTCGCTCGTCATGATGCAGCGAATCCTCGCCTTACCCTCCGGCACCGTCGGAAACGCAATCCCCGTCGCCATCACGCCCGCCTCAAACAGCGCGCGGCTGAACTCCATCGCGCTTCGTCCCTCGCCCACAATCATCGGCGTAATCGGAGTCTCCGTCGCCGGCGTACTCTGTCCGCCCGTGTTGAACCCCGCCGACCGAAGCTGCTCCTGGAAGTACCGCGTATTCGACCACAGCCGCTCGATCCGCTCCGGCTCGCTCTCCAGGATCTCGAACGCCGCGATGCAGCTCGCCGCCACCGATGGCGGATGCGACGTCGAAAACAAAAACGGCCGCGCGCGATGGTACAGGTAGTCGATCAGATCCCTCGACCCGCACACATACCCGCCCAGCGCGCCGATCGCCTTCGACAGCGTCCCCACCTGCACATCCACCCTCTGCGTACACCCGAAGTGGTCCACGCTGCCGCGCCCGTTGCGCCCCAGCACGCCGGATGCATGCGCATCGTCCACCATCATGATCGCGCCATACCGGTCGCACACATCGCACAGTGCCGCCACGGGTCCAATGTCTCCATCCATCGAAAACACACCGTCGGTGATCACCAGCTTGCGCCCGGGCTCGTTCTGTATCTCCTTCAGCAGCTCCTCGCAGTGCGCCACATCCTTATGCCGGAACACCTTGATCTTTGCCCGCGACAACCGCGCTCCATCGATGATCGACGCATGGTTCAGCTCATCGGAAAGAATGAAATCTTCCTTGCTCAGGATCGACGACACCGTCCCCGCATTCGCCGCAAACCCTGACTGAAACACGACGCAGGCCTCAACCCCTTTGAACGCGGCAATCCTCTCCTCGAGCTCCATGTGGATGCGCATCGTTCCTGCAATCGTGCGCACCGCACCCGAGCCCACGCCATATTTCCGCGTCGCTGCAATCGCCGCCTCGCGCAGCCGCTCGTCATTGCACAGCCCCAGGTAGTTGTTGGAAGCAAGGTTGATCACCTCGCGGCCATCGTAGTGACACACCGGCGCCTGCTCATCCTCCAGCACGCGCAGTCTGAAGTACGTTCCGCGCTCTCGCAATCCCTCTAGCTGTGCAGTCAGGTGAGCCAGTTGCGGACGCTTGGTTGAGGTAGTCTCGGGCACAACAGTGGAAGTCGACATAACCTGTTGATGCTAAACCTTTCACCTTCGCTGAGGCAGCGAAGCCAAAGCTCCTGGGCATCTCACCTTCGAAAAGAAGAAGCTGTTCAACCCACGGGGCAAAGCCGTAACGCAGCACGCAACTGTCCTGCGAAGACGATGTTCGAAAGGAGCAACATCGATGCCAAATATCTATAAAAACAACCGGGCGATTCGCCTGAGAGCTGCCGCCGCGCTCTTGACCGTTTGCCTTTTCACCGCCGGTTGCAGAAGCGCCGAACAGCGAGCGCTCGACCAGGCCAAGTCCCAGGCGGCGGCCACCAGCACCGCGCAGCAGATCCAGTACATTGACGCCAACGGCGACACCGTGACCACCACCGTGCAGCCGCCGCTGGCCGGTCAGCCCCAACAGGTCGCCACCACCATCACGCCCGCTCCTGCCGGCCCCAAGCCGCACCGCACCAGGCCCGTCGTCATCCCCCTTGGCGCCAACGGTGCGGCACTCGCCATGTCCGGCCCCGCAGCCGTGCCTGCACCCGGGCCTGACGCTCCCCAGCAGCCGTACGCCGGTCAGCCCATGAACGAGTCCGCCGCTGCAAGCCCGAACAGCTCTGTCCCCCCTGGAGCCGCCATTGCCGGTGGCGCCCCGGTCCAGCCCGGCGCTCCCGCGCCGAACACCGCTGCCCCCGCCTTCAACCTCACCGTACCCTCCGGCACCGAGCTCGCGGTCCGCGTCAACCAGCGCATCGACGTCAAGCACGCCGTCGCCGGCGAGCGCTTCACCGGAGAGATCGTCCAGCCTGTCACGCAGAACGGCAGCGTCGTCATCCCCCGCGGCACCCCTGTCCGCGGCCGCATCGACGCCGCCCACCGTCGCGGTCACTTCAAAGGACGCTCCGTCCTGGAGCTGCGCCTCGTCTCCATAACCCTCAACGGCAACGAGTACGGCCTGGACACCCACGACACCGTGCGGACGAAGAAGGGCAAAGGCAAGCGCTCTGCGGGCCTTATCGGGGGCCTCACCGGAGCCGGCATGCTCATCGGCGGCATCGCCTCCGGCGGCGTTGGCCTCGCCATCGGCGGCGCCTCGGGCGCCGGTGCCGGAACCCTGCTCGCCGGCGCCACCGGAAACCGCGACATCGTCATCCCGGCGGAGAGCATCGTCCACTTCCGCCTCTCGGACGACCTCGTGGTCCAAAACCCCTAAGCCTCGGGGTCTTGGGTCTTGGGTCTTGGGTCTTGGGTCTTGGGTCTTGGGTCTTGGGTCTTGGGTCTTGGGTCTTGGGTCTTGGGTCTTGGGTCTTGGGTCTTGG